>SEDW01000641.1 GCA_004193325.1 Pseudomonadota bacterium
TCAAGCGCTTCCAAAAATATTACTCTCAGAGCCCAAGCTCGATCTCATTCCCAAAACGATTTACACTGATGTTTGGAAAGCCTCCAAAGCCTCGGGGATTGCCGCACCCTTTCTTTCCTCGCTTGAAACGGCTGAAGGCTGGGCTGTCGTAGGGTACCGCATCGATCCCTGTGCGCCGCGAGCAAACAATGGTCCCGGCGGTCTTTGCACAGCTGAGATCAGACTCATCGCCCAGCCCGTGACTCCCGAAAACGGCCCATCTGATACCGCCCTGCATTTGATCTATGACATCGAGGATTCCAGCCAGCTCTTTTACCAGGAGATTCTCAATCTTAAGACGAAGGCTGAAGCGCTCACTATCTATTCCACTGATGGCAAGCCCCTTGGCGTGCATCCCCTACTCGCTCTCGCAGCAATGGGTTCAACCAAAGAAGTCCCTGCTCTGCACAAAAACTTCATCATGAACTTTGTCGATCCGACTCGCCTGAAAAAAGTGACGATTATGGGTCTTAGGGATTCTTTCGCCCTCGACTGGATTTTTCTAGGCGGCGATGTGGTGAACGGCAAGTGGACCCAGGGCAAGATTCCAAATCTCGCTTCAGGACATGATTCCTTGGTGGAGTTTGATCTTAGGATCGATCCCAACCCTTTCACGTCGCAGCCGCTTGATGCGAGGCTCAGTACCTACGATTTCTTTGCGACCGGCATCGACACCTCAGTCGAGACCCGAAAAACTCTGGGCGAAGCCGCTCACCGTTTGGAAAATCCTGAGCTCTCGAACCGCAACACTGCCGATTGCCTCAGCTGCCACTCCGCTACAACGATGAGAATTCACGCCATCGCCCAGATGCCGTTTGTCATCCAGGGAATCACAGCGAAGAACCCCAAGGGCATCACCGCATTTCCTGAGCCGCTTTCGCTGCAGAACCATAACCTCAACTGGAATCTCCGCGCCTTTGGCTATTTCGATCAGCGAGCGACTCTGTCGATGCGCACGGTGAACGAAGCTGCCCGATCGGCCGATGCAATAAATAAAGCGCTAAATCTCGCGAATCCCGGCCCCGACTGCACAGCAGTTGAAGCCGAAGTACAAACCTGTTTCGTCAAGACTTCAACAGAAGCCGGCCCGCAGAAGTCGACGGAGGAATGCCTAAGCCTCTGTAATGCGACTGCCGGTTCGGGGACTGGATTCAATTTCGATTTCTAATAGAGACAATCTTCAGAAACTGCCGCTACAATGTAGGCAGTGTATACATCCCGCGCTGGAAAGTCTCGACTTCGGTAGACAGCGTCTACATGAACCGATACTTTCCAGGTCAAATGGGTAGACACTGTCTACATTCACGAGGTCGGAACGACCATTTGCGGCAAGGGATATGGCTAAAAAAATCACGAAGAAACAGTACCACCACGGTGACCTAAGACTAGCGATCCTTGAGGCTGCGGACTCTATCCTCGCCAAGGAGGGAATCGCAGCGCTGAGCATGCGCGAAGTGTCCCGCATCCTCGACGTTAGCCATGGCGCCCCCTATCGGCATTTTACGGATAAAGAAGCGATCCTCGCGGCATTGGCTCTCGCGGGATTTCAGCAGTTGAATGAGGAGCAAGACCACATTCTCGCTCGCAGTGAACTCAATGGGCGAGAGCGGTTAAAGCAATGCGGAAGCAGTTACCTAAAGCTCGCGGCTCAAAAACCCCATCGCTTTCGCATGATGTTCGAACAGTTCCCAGCTGAGGTGATGAGTCGGCACCAGGGCTTGGCCGATGCTTCGCAACGCTTTTTCCAGACACTCAGTTCGCTCGTCGCGATTTGTCAAAAGGAGGGCACGGCTCGCCTTACCCCAGCGCCTCAACTCGCGGCTGCATTCTGGTCGATGACCCACGGCTTTCTCTCGCTCGCCCTGACGAGCGGGAGTAGCCTTGTGCGTGACAGTGGTGTCTCTTTGAGCGTTTTGGAAGACCTCTGTCTCGAGACCGTGATGCGAGGATTAGGCCCGGACTAACGACCGTCGAGGTTCAAGGCTAGAACGAAGCAAGATGCTTATTGAACCGAACGGTTTTTTATAATAGGCTGCTCCTTGAGATGTCTTTGAGGGGTATTCCATGGGCCGACCTAAAAAATTCAATCGCGATGACGTGTTGGGCAAAGCCATCCCACTCTTCTGGGCTAAAGGATTTGCGGACACCGGCCTGCAAGAGCTTGAGCAAGCCACGGGTGTTAACAAGTCGGGTCTTTATTCCGAATTCAAAGGCAAAGATGATCTCTTCGTCGAAAGCCTTCGCTACTACTACGCGAACGGCAAAGGGCGCGAGCTCCTCCACCGTGACCCTCTCGGTTTTGCCAACATCGAAGATTATCTTCGCTTCATCTCAGAGCGTCAGGCGAAAGGTAACACCGGTTGTTTCGGGGTCAATTGCCTGAGAGAACTCGGGCAGCTGCCGGTTGAGGCGAAAATACTCATCGAGCAAAATCGTGCCGCTTTGCAAAACGCTTTTTTAAAAAATGTTCAGGCGGAAAAAACATCATTCCCT
>SEDW01000642.1 GCA_004193325.1 Pseudomonadota bacterium
AGCGGTGCTGTGGTTTGCGATTCAGCCAAGACCTACTCAGCCTCTAGTATCCCTACCATTGCCTCGCTCACTCCGGATGGAACCTACGCTGTCTGCGTAAAACTTGCTGATTTTGCCGGCAACGTCGTCTACGGCAAATCCTCGCAGATCATTCGAGACACGAATGCGCCTATCTTCACCTCTTTGAACGGTACCAATGCCGCGAGCGATGGCTACATAAATGATGCGGAAAAATCGTTAACCACTGTCCTGTGGTCACTTACGCAGAGCGGTGCTTCTACTATTGCTTACTCGCTTCCCTTCGACGACACCGGAGCTTCCGTGGTCTGCGATGGAACAAAGACTTACGGACAACCAACGATAGCTCGGGCAGTAGATCTTACCAGCGACAAGCCTTGGGTCATTTGTGTGAAACTCACCGATACTTCAGGGAATGCGACCTTTGGGAAATCAAGCCAAGTCGTGCGTGATATCGCCTATCCGGTATTCACATCCCTGGCACTGGCCAACGCCGCAGCGGATGGCTATATCATGGACAGCGAAAAGCTCCTCGTCAACGCGATGTGGTCGCTCACGGCCAGCGGTCAATCAATCACCGATTATACGCTTGCTCTAAGCGACACCGCGGGCGCACTTACTTGCAATGGAACGCCAAGCTATGGCCAAACTACGATCGCAAATCCTTCTTCACTGAGTTCGGACGGAGCTTATGGAATCTGCGTGAGGCTTTCGGATGCTGCCGGAAACATCACCTATGGTAAGTCAGCTCAAGTCATTCGCGACGTCACGGCTCCTACCTTTACCTCACTCGTCGGAGCCAACGAAGCGGCTGACGGCTTTATCAGCAATGCTGAAAAAACTTCAGTATTGGCTCTCTATACTCTGACAGCGTCGGGACAAAACACGACGAACTTTACGGCCGCGCTCAGTGATACCGCGGGAGCGTTGGTCTGTGATGTGTCGCAGTCATACAGCAGCAGCACAATCCCGCTCATCTCCTCACTGACTACGGATGGAGCGTATGCGGTTTGCGTCGTGCTCGTCGATGTGGCTGGCAACAAAACCTACGGAAAGTCCGCCCAGGTCCAGCGCGATACCGTTTCACCAATCTTCACCTCTCTTGCTCTGGCCAACGCTGCTTCGGATGGATACATTAATAATGCAGAGAAGGCCCTCACAACCGCGCTGTGGACTCTGTCGGCTAGTGGTCACACCTCTGCCCTGTACACCCTTGCCTTAAGCGACGCTGGAGGCAGCCTGGTCTGCGACGCGGCAAAAACCTATGGACAGGCATCGATCGCGATTGCAAGTTCTTTGGCCAGCGATAATAGCTACTCCCTCTGTGTGAAATTGAGTGATGCAGCCGGCAACAGCACCTATGGAAAAGCTGTACAGCTCTTGCGCGATATTCTTACCCCGACTGCCGCTTCGATCAGTATTAGTGGAGGCGCGAGCACGACATCCTCCACTAACGTGACGCTATCCCTCGCCGTTACCGATGCGAACGCCAAAGAAATGTATGTGACGAACGTCGCGGGATGTGGATCTGGAGGTGCTTGGCAAACTTTAGCTAGTCCCAAGGCATGGACCCTGGGTCAATCCAGTGGTACGGCCACAGTCTATGTCTCCTATAGAGACGTTGCTGGAAACACGACGAGCTGCATTAACGATACGATTATTTTCGCTGTGACACCCACGGGCGTGAGCGTCGTAGTTAACGCTGGGGCTACAACCGCAAATTCAACCGCCGTGAGCCTTACCTTAGCAGCGACTAACGCGACTGAGATGTATATCTCAAATTATTCTGGCTGCACGGTGGGAGGAAACTGGGAACCTTACGCGACAAGTAAGACTTGGGACCTTTCTCTAGGATCTACCCTGACGGCCACTGTTTATGTCTCGTACCGAAGTGCGACCATGACGGAGTCGGCGGAGGTAAGATTCGACTTCATGCAATATTCAACTGACGATATTACACTCGATACTTATTCAGGCGTGGCAACATGGATGAAGAAGAGCATAGTGGTACCCGGAGGCGCCAGCCGCAAGTTAAAATGGTGCTACCTAAAAGATTATAGTGGTGGAGCGAATGGAGACACTGTGTATCTAGATGATATCAGCCTTGCGCCTGGGCTCATTCTCGCCCCAGCTTCGCTCACTGTTAGCGCACTTCATGAGCAACTCAAAATTACTATTAATCCTGCTCCTGAGGCCGGGCAGAAAAATTTTTTGATCGTTAGGGGCACGAGCGCACCCGGCTTCATTCCTGTTAACGGGACCTCGTATACTACGGGTGCACAAGGATCTGACGTAATTGTTTACAATGGTCCGAACAACTCCTTTATCGATACCGGTCTGACGAACGGAAATACCTACTACTACAAAGTTTATGCTGTGTCGTCGGCCAATGATTACTCCCTAGGCATCGATTCGAGTGGGATTCCCACACCCTTACACGTTCCCACGAGCCTGACCGCTGTAGTGGGAGCAAGTAACATCTCCGTGAGCTGGACTGTGGATTCAGGAGGTGACCAAACTGGATATATCTTGGTGCAAAACCCAAACTCTGCCCCAAGCTTTGTACCGGTCCAAGGCGTAGCCTACTCAACGGGAGCCCAGACGGGCGGGACGATTGTCTACAAGGGGTCGGCACTTACCTACAATTCAACTGGATTAGGCGCTGGCGCGACTTACAGATATCAGATTTGGGCCTATGGTGCTGGCAACACATATACCAACGTTACGCTGAACGCCAAGGCTACGACCTGCAATGGACTGATTCGTCATAATACCTGTTGGTTTCAGGGAGCGGTGGGCCAGGGCTGTGACACGGTCTGCTCAGCTGCCAACGGAAGAGAATTTGATAACACGGCATTTACGGCCGCATTGTCTGACTCAGCAACGAACAAGGCCGTGTGTAGCGCTCTCTCAACCAGTCTAGGGAACGTTCATGATTTTGCCATCTCTTCTGAAAATTTCGAGTTCTTGCAATGCGGATACTTTAACTCGAACAAAAGCCCTTGGGTGTATAACGGAGGATATAGGGGTTCGGGAACATTTTTGGCATCACCGTCACTCAGTCTAACATGTGCTTGCAAGTAAGCCTTGCTCGAGGAATTTGATGACACTCCTACACGGGCGCTTAAGCCATAACAATGCTTGACCTATTATTTTCCGAACTTTCGTTAAGATTTGTTAGCTTTTTCATGATGATGTCCGAATATGGCGAGCAAAAAACGGATCGAATTTTAAGTCGTAACTCCATCAGAAGGAATTCCCCCATGCAAGTTGACGGCAAAGTAGTTTTTATAACTGGCACGAATAGAGGGATAGGAAAATCTCCCGTCAAGGCATCACTTAAGCTCGGTGCAAAAAAAGTCTATGCAGGAGCGAGACAACTGGCTGGAGCCTCCCGATGGAATGATTCCAGAGTTTCAAACGTGAGACTAACATAACGGATGCAGATCAAATCAAGCGCGCAAGCCGCTTACCAGGCTAACAATACTCAGATCATGATTTCGATGTTGAGATTGCTCGACAGAGCCGTAACTTTCGAGCCATTCGCTAAAATGTTCTGGAGCACATACTTGCCCTTAAAGTGAACGCGCTGATTAATTAAAGTCTTGGAAGGGCTAACGAAAGCGAAGTGACTTCGCACTAAGACTTCAGTATTTCGCATAAAGACGAATCCAATCGGTGCACGACCGACTAGTGTTTTTAGATTTCAACTGAATCTGCTTCTCCAAGCCCCTATTCATTCACCGAACGTTAATAGAATTTATATAATAACAACATTGGGTTATACATCTTTTGTTCGTTCCTCCCTAGAATCACCCAAGGTTATCCCTATACACTCCGTGTGGAGGTTACGAGCATGGGTGACAAAGAGAGTCTGATCTTATTCGGTGCAGCGGCGTATCTCGTGAGTTCATTAGTCCCGGCCTTCAAAGGTAAGGCTTGGTGGGTGCGAGCCTGGGATTTTCCACGTCTTCAGTTAGGAGCAGCAGGAGCTGGCCTTCTCGCCTACGCCTCGAAGAGTCTTGCGCAGGGTTCGAAAGAAAAACGCGCGGCGATAGCCATGATCGGAACCAGCTTAGCTTTAGACGCTTACCGAATTCTCCCCTATTCTCCTATCGCGAGCCTTGATTTGCTTCCCGCGGAAAAAACTGATCCTGACCAGCAAATCAGCCTCCTCACGTGTAACGTATATCAGTACAATAAACAGCGTCGTCCGCTTCTTGATCTTATCAAGCGAACAGCGCCTGACATCGTCTTCCTGCTCGAAGTCGATG
>SEDW01000643.1 GCA_004193325.1 Pseudomonadota bacterium
GATATCGTCCCGGGCAAGCCGGAAGAGTCGATCATGATCAGCCGCATGAACTCAGTGAAGGCCGCTACGAAAATGCCTGAGCTAGCGAAAGGCATGGCGCATGTGGAAGGCGTGGAACTGATCTCGCAGTGGATTAAATCTCTGCCTGGATCTTGTGAAAAATAATTTCTACTGTCTTGGCCCCCTCGGAAACGAGGGGGCTTTTTTATATCTATTTAATAAGTGTAAAGTGCTCCTACTGCTGAATTATATGCAAAGCCCGCTCGAGTCAGAAATTAGATTGTGCACAAGAAGAGATTAAAAACGGACGCAATAATTTAATCGCCAAGCCTTTCATGCAATCAAATGGATTTAATACGCTTCATTTACGCTTCGTTCGAAAATATTTTAAGTGTTCAGAACCAGATGTCTTTCCAGAAATATTTCATTCTGATATTCGCATCACATTTGATAAACCCTCGAATTAAACCGAAGGCGGACCCTGTGTTAGTAGAAGTTCATTCTTTTACGCTCGGTATTTAACACCGTGCTTGAAACGTGACGTTTCATATGATGGGGGTTTCGTGAATAAAACATTGCGCTCTAAACTCATTTTCGGGTTTATCATCTCATCCGCTTTCGCTCTGGCCATTGGCCTGATCGGAACAATCATGATCTCTTCGCTCTCGAAGAACATCAACACTCTCGCTGAGATCTCGATTCCCTCTCTCGACTACCTCTCGCGAGCTAATGCTGCGATGGTGGATGCTCGCTCCTCATCGAGGGTTATGGTTCAGTTGACCGTCGATCTGCCAATGGCCGAGAGAACGAAGGCTACCTATGCGGAGAACGTTAACACGCTCTTCGAATACCTCAAGAAGTATGAGCCACTGACCAACACGGAACAAAAGAAAATTGAATATAATCAGCTGATGGGCAGCATCAAAACCTGGCACGATTCTCAGACCAAGGCTGTAGGCATGTGGGATGAAAAAATCTCCATGCTGAAAGAAGGCACGAAGGAAAAGGACCTGAAAACCTTTCTCGAGTTCCATGAAAAGCTCCAAGCGGCTCAGGCCGAAGTACGCGAGCCCTACGCGAACGCTGCTAAAGAATTCAACGAACTCTCAGATCTCGTCGGCAAACTCGCTCGAGGCATTTCTCAAGAATCATCAGAAACCGCCAGCCGCTCGCAGCTCATCATGCTTGGCATCATCCTCATCGGTGTTGCTTGTTCGATCGGGATCGGCCTTGTGATTGCAGGCAATACCCTCAAGACTCTCGGTGCCGACCCAGCTGAAATCAGCGATATCGTTCGTCAGGTCACTGCCGGCGATACTGGTGTTAAACTTCGTCCCGAAGCCGTCGGCGTCTACGCTGACATTCGCACGATGGTGCACGGCCTAAACGAAAAGGCCAACGTCGCAGAGCAAATCTCCAAGGGCGATCTTACTGTCGAAGTCAAACTCGCTTCAGAGAAAGATCGTTTGGGCAAAGCCTTCCAAACCATGATCAACGTCCTCCGCGAAATCATCACACGTGCAAACTCCGCTTCTTATCAGGTTGCGACGGGTTCATCACAAGTCTCAAGCGCCAGCCAGAGTCTTTCTCAAGGAGCAACCGAGCAGGCGTCTTCGGTCGAAGAGATCTCGAGCTCAGTGACTGAAATCAGTTCCAAGATCAAGGCCAATGCAAGCAATGCCTCCACAGCAAGCGAAGTCGCCGGCCAGGCACAAGTCGCTGCCGAGCAGGGCAACCGTCAGATCGAGATCACTCTCGAAGCGATGAACGGCATTAACGTATCGAGTCAGGAAATCTCGAAGATCATCAAAGTCATCGACGATATCGCCTTCCAAACCAACCTCCTCGCGCTCAACGCTGCTGTCGAAGCGGCTCGTGCCGGTCGTCATGGTAAAGGCTTTGCAGTCGTCGCAGACGAAGTGCGTAACCTTGCAGGCCGTTCTGCTAAAGCCGCCAAGGAAACGACAGATTTGATCGAAGGCTCTTCGCGCAAAGTCGATGCCGGTCTTTCCGAAGCACGCAAAACAGCGGAAAGCTTCAAAGAGATCGTAAAAAATTCGATGAAGGTGAGCGACATCATCAGCCAGATCGCGAGCGCGAGTAACGAGCAGGCCAGCGGGATCTCACAGATCGCGGGCGGCGTGAACCAAATCAACAAAGTCACCCAGCAGACGACAGCCAACGCCGAAGAAACTGCGGCCGCCGCTGAAGAGCTGGCAAGTCAGGCTGAAGAGCTCAAAAGAAGCCTCGCTTACTTCCGCCTCAGCAACGACCGTCAAGCTTACGAGAGTATGCCTGCTCCTTCGAAAGTTGTGCCCATGCGCAATCCAGTATCCCGCAATGACGACTGGGGCCGCGGTCCATCTGCGTCCCAGGACAACCATCGTAGCGAGAGCGACAAGGACAACTTGTCTCTCGACGATCAAGATTTCGGCAAATACGGTACTTGATCGATCAGCTACGAGAAAGGTCATCCCATGACGGATAATACCAATATGGAACTCTGCGAGACCTTCGTTGCAGAGAGC
>SEDW01000644.1 GCA_004193325.1 Pseudomonadota bacterium
GTTGCAATCTGACCTCTGAGGTTGATCATCCCTACAATGCACTCAGGAGCAAGAGGAAGACTGGTCAACTGCATGGGTCTCACAACTTCCTGAACCCGGATAACATCGACTGCAAAGGTACGGCCGGCGATGTTAAAGAAGGAGTACTGGACGCGATTGCTTTTTTCAGGCTGCATGAGCAGTCTCCTTACGAGATTTGATGAGGCTTTGCAGAAGGTCTTCGAGTTTGTCGAGTTCGTCCTTTGGTAGCAGGCGATCGAATCCACACTCAAGAGCTCGGGCAATGACTGCATCGCTGTAGCTCGATGTCATTGCCAAGAGAGGAATGTTTTGAAGGCCTTTCGATCGGCGTACATTTTGGGCAAATGTAAAGCCGTCCATCGTCGGCATTTCGATGTCCGAGATAATCGCTGTGAAAGCGTTGCTGGCACTGTTTTCGATGACTTTCATGGCGAGGGCACCATTATTCGCAGTTTGGACTTCCCAACCCATCTTGCTGAGCATGGCTTCGACGTGTTTGCGAAAGAAGTTTCCGTCATCGACGATAAGGAGACGGCCCTTCTCACGACCTTGAACCTTCGGAACCGCGTTCGCCCTAGCCTCAGACTGATTCAATTTGCTGAGATGTCCAAGGTAGACCGAGATGATTTCAAATGCATCGAGCAGAATCATGACATCTTTCGTGTCAACAAGAGCGCCCATGATGCCTGGACGATCCTTCATCTTGACGTCAAGATCTGCCGAGCTCACCACAAGATCGACGATTGCGTCGACTTCGAGACCGTAGTCACGATCGCCAAGCTTCACGACAACCACGGCTTGCTTTTCTTTGGTCGAGCCAAGGCTCGGTTCCACAGTCGAAGGGATATTGAGAGTCTTACGCACATCAATCAATGGGAGAGCCGATCCACGGTAGGGAATGAATTTCTTTTCTCCTGCCCAATGGAAATCCTTAACTTCGAATTCCTCGAGCCTTGAGACGAGGCAGAGGGGGAAGATACAATTGCCTTTAGCACCGATATCCACACCGAGATATTCAATTTCTACGGCCTTCTCAACGGCACCGATCTCTTGGGGTTTGGCTTGTACAGCCGCAGTTAGGCCGGCTTTTTCAGCGAGACCATTGATGTCGACTGTTAAGGCTACAGCACCATCGCCGAGGATAGTGGCTCCTGAGAAAATTTTGATGCCTCGAAGAAATTCAGGCAAAGCTTTGACAACGATATCAGCTGTGTCCTCGATGTCTTCGACAATGAGTCCAAAGAGCGTTCCATTGGAATTGACGACAACGATATTTTGGATACTGCTTGAGTCGTTAGACACGCCCAAATCTTGGGTTAGAATCTGAGCAAAGGTAACGAGTGGCATAATTGTCCCGCGGAGGCGATAGACAGGGACGCCTTGCAGGATCTCGATTCCGGAAGCGGCCGGATCACTGTTATCGAGCCTTAAGAGTTCGACCAGCTTGGACTGAGGAATCGCAAATTTCTGCCCGCTGGTACTGATGATCAGGGCCGGCATGATGGCCAAAGTGAGAGGAATTTTGAGCTTGATGGATGTGCCGCTGCCCAAACGACTTGAAAGTTCGATTGTGCCGCCGATGCGCTCAATATTGGTCTTGACCACATCCATGCCAACGCCTCGGCCGGAGAGATTCGAGACAGCTTCCGCGGTGGAAAATCCCGGGAGGAAAATAAAGTTCTGGATCTCTCGTTCAGAAAGACCTGCGAGCGTCTCTTTACTCACCAGGTTCTTTTCAATGACTTTGGTCTTGATTCTGTCGACGTTCAGGCCGCGGCCGTCATCGCTGACTTCGATAACGATATGGCCGCTTTCCTGGTAGGACTGAATTTTGATTCGTCCTGTTTCATTCTTGCCCATAGCTTTACGCTCTGCTGGAGTTTCCAGCCCGTGGTCCATGGCATTGCGTACGATATGGGTTAGCGGATCCTTTACAGCTTCGACCAGGGTACGATCGAGCTCTGTATCAGTTCCATCGAGAGTCAACTCGATAGACTTGCCGAGGTCTTTGGCTGTGTCACGTACCAGACGCTGAAATTTGGTGAGTGCACTGCCTATGGGCTGCATTCGGGTCTTCATGACTTCACTCTGAAGTTCTGAAGTGATGACGCCCAGGCGCTGATTGCCGCGAGTCAACTCATCGTTGACGGTATAACTCGAAGCCTGTTGCAGTTGATTTTTGGTGAGGACAAGTTCGCCTACGAGGTTCATGAGATTACTCAAAAGCGCCACGTTCACCCGGATGGTGTCGTTCTCTTTTTCTTCCACTTTTGCAGAACTCTCAGTTTTCGGAGAAGTGTCCGAAACTTTCTTCACGTCGGGAGCTGGAGAAACGGAAGGAGGCAATACCGCAGCCGCAGGTGCGGATGAAGCAGCTTCCGGACTGGGTCGCGGCACGGCGGCCACGGCCATAGGCTCGACTCGAGCTGCGCGCGACTCAGCCTGAGGGCTATGAGATAAAAAGTTCAAGGCCTCGGGTTTCGGGCCAGCCATCGCTCGGTTAAG
>SEDW01000645.1 GCA_004193325.1 Pseudomonadota bacterium
GACTGATAGGTCTTGGCGAGACCGATCACATCTTTAGTCAAGGTCGAGTCGGTATCGTTGGTGATGAGCCAGACGGTGTCCTGGTCATTGCTACGATACATGTTCATATCGTTTTGGAGCATGGCGACGACTTTGGTCTTGGCGGTCGCATAAGCCTTGGCAATGTCCTGACTACCGACCAAGCCGAGTTCCTCGGCAGCATAACCATGAATTTCAATCGTCCTATCGAAGTGCAGATTATTTTCCATGATCACCCGGAATACTTCGAGGTGCGATGCGGTTCCACTCGCGTTATCGTCCGCACCAGGTGCCTTGCTCGTTGGCGAGGAGATGCTATCGATATGGCTACCGAGGATTATCACTTCCTCCGGATGCACAGTCCCCTCAATGCGAACGATCAAGCTTGGCTGTAGAGGAACGCTTTTGTGCGCGAAAGTTTTGACCGTGACGTCATCACGTGTCCATTGACTGTAAGTGTTGACGAGAAGTTTCGTGGTGTCACCGGCAGCCGCATTCTTGGAATAACGGGTTGGAAGTGAGGACATCGCAAGCACAGTCGCTTCGATATTATCCTCATGCATCTGAGACTGAAGTTCAGTCACTGCAGAAATTGTCTCAGTCAGTGGAATCACAGGAATCGCACGCGGCACCGCGCGGTTGGTCACAACCTCATCGCCAGTCAGACGAATCAACTGTCCACAGTTGGAACGCTGGTCATGGAGAACGCCTGCGACGTGGTCCACGTTTCTGGGAGAAATATGTAAAACGGCAAACTTACCTTCCGACATCAATTCCACGCGGCCAAGGGTCTCAAGTGTGAAGCGATCGTAAGCTGAGTCTTCGAGATCAATCCAATAGAGATTGGCAAAATCTTCGTCCTTGGCGTCGGCATCTCGGTAAAGATACCCATCTTCGGTTTCCAAAATCGCTTTGTTTATGGGCTGAAATGCTCGATCGCTCTTGGATAAAAATCCGACGGGTGCAGCTAGACAAGGGCTCGACAAACCAAGCAAAAGAGCACACTTCAAGTAAGTCATCCAGACATCTCCTCATTGTACATGAAGCTATATTTTCGCCTGAATGCGTATTTTCGTGCATTGATTAGTTCTTAAGCTACAAAGAAAATTGCGTGCAATTTTTGAGCAGGAAATGATGGGAAAATCAGAAAGCTGTTTCCGAGAGGAGACGAATATCTTTTTTTACCTAAGTCTAAGCCTTTGTTATCTCGACTCGAAACAGATTTTTAGAAAAACCGCTAACGTAATGCCACCGAATTCACGAATAGGTTTGTGTGTCCGGGATAATGATTTAGTGGAACTTCAAGGATGGGTTTGAGCACCGTGAAAAGCTTGAAACAAAGACCAAAGCCCAAAAACGATGCGACGACATCTGGCGATAGAACCTGGTCCTCCTCACTCTGGGGAATCCCATGGACCACACTGCTGCCAAGGCAATTAACGAAAGACATTCGGGTGGATTACCTTCGCCATAGCGAGGCTGTCCCTGTCATGCAAAAGCTCTTTCCCGAAGTTTTCGAAGGAAACGTGGGCACAAACAACGCTCGTTTCTTTGACGGAACCAATCCGGAAATGAAGCAAAAGTACTACGAACTCGCTGGCGACTATTTCGTTTTTCGTGACTGCAGTAAAGGCAAGTCCGAACGCGTCGTTGGTATGGTGGCCTGCACCTTTCAGGACTGGGCTACCTACAATATGAGAAACGTTTCCGTGCATCCTGATTATCAGCAGCTCGGAATCTATCATGAATTCTACCTTCTCCTTTGCGAGATCCTCACCGAGCATGGTGTGAGCCGCATTGAAGGCGATATTGCACCGACCAATCTTCATCACATGGCGGTGCTTTCCAAAATGGGCTACATCCCAACCGCGATGAGCGTTTCCGAACGCTGGGGCGCGCTGGTGCATGTGACGAAATATCTGCAGGAAGAAGAGGAAGATCGCTTTGCGGATCTCTTTTCGTCGACCAGCGCGACCAATAAGTCTGCGAACCGAAACTTTCGCAAGAAGACGCGCGCGGCCAGCTGATCCTTCAGGACCACTCGACTCAAAATCTTCGGAGAGATAGTCTTTCCGGGGTTAATCTTAAAGGGGTTTCCAACTATGAAAAAGAAATTTGCACTTGCCACTCTCTAAACCAGGCGTGTTTTTGACGACCAAACTCATAGCCAAAGGAGTAGCGGCATGAAAAAGAAATTTGCTCTAGCGACATTGTAATAAAAAAGCGGGCGGATCTTCGGATCCGCCTTTCTTCCCAAGGAGGCATAAGCCATGATTTTTGATCTCTACAAGACTCTTACTGCTCGAATCGATGCGCGTTATGTCGATTTGAAGAAGAACAATCCCTTCTATCAAAGCATTTTTGATGGAAGCATAGAGGCCGATACGTTCACTCGTTTTCTCGCCAATACAAGTTTTCTCACGTCGCATACCCCGGTTCACCTGAAAGAGGCCGCATTTAAAGCCAAAAAAGATGGCCTGCAGACCCTGAGTGGCTACTTCCT
>SEDW01000646.1 GCA_004193325.1 Pseudomonadota bacterium
CCGATGCGGAAGGGGTTGGTTTGGTTAGGTGCCGCGAGAGACGCGAAAATCGCTCCCAGACTGAAAAATCCGCGACGCGACTCGTTTTCAAACGAAATCGTATCGACGGTGCCGACCTTTTTTGTAGTGGCCTTATAGTATTGGGCGAGCTGTTGACCGCCGATCGAATAGTCGTTACTCAGGAGATCTTCGAATTTTGAACTTCCCTGACGCACAATGTGTTCGAAGGTATCGTTGGCTTCCGCAATCATCAGCCCCGAAATTGTGGGGTTGTAGTTTGGAAAGATAGTCGGACTCTTTTCAACATCGATCAAGCGCTTGTAGCCTAGCCAGGAACTAGAAAACGTCGCTAGGAAATACGATGACCGTTTGTCAGCAAGGAGTCGGTTGGCCTGAGCGACCAGGACTGCATCTTGACTCAAGGTATTATCTGCAGCGAGATCCAAGAGCGCTTTATCAGGTACGGTACCCCAGAAGAAGTAGGAGAGGGCACTGGCTAATTCGTAGCTCGTCAAGCCTGATTCCGATCCGACCTCGCTCCGGTAGAGGAAATTTGCCGAAGTGAGAAGGCGCATAAGGAGGAGAGTCATCGATTCAGAAGGAACAGTCGATTTAGAATAGAAGGCGATCAGCTCTGCATTCTCCGCAGCAGTTAAAGGTCGCCGCCACAGCGCAGGAGCTACAGTGCTTATGATTTTATTTGCGCAAACGAGTTTGTCGTCTTCTGAACAGGCCACCAAGGTCGATAATTTCGGACGTACTTCAGCTGCAATACTTTGCGCGACATTCAGGTAGAAACCGAGGCGCGAATCACTCACTGTTCCGACATCGGCATTGTTGCTAAAGCCGCTGACTTCGGCGGGCTTGAATAGAGATTGGCGATAGTCGGTCGTTACCTTCAGGACATCGCGCACCGTGTTTTGATATTCGTCGGGAGTGAGGAGTCTTAGCTCCGCCTGACCTTTGGCCACAGACTGGCTGCAATCCAAAGTGTCGAGCATGATTTGATCCACCCACTTCTTTGTATCGAGTGGGTTGGGTGCCTTGGCGGGAGCTGCCTTGCCGTCGCTGTTGTACGTCTCGTCCGCTGCATTGCCACTGGATGGACGGTTGGGTGGAGCGCTGCAGGCCCATAGGTTTGCAACTATGAGGCCTGTGGCCAAAGATGATTTTAGGTATAGTTTCAAGGGCTCCTCCAACGCCTAAGGGGCGATGGGATATTATCGGTATTACCGAGCCCTTTCCTAAAACAATTGTTTCGACTTTGAAAACTGTGCAACTAAACCGATGATTTCATTTAAAATGCAGACGATTAGCGATCCTCATCATTCTCCGCATAAGCCATGAACAGATAAAAGCCAGGCTGAAGCGAAGTCCCATTGGTCGTCAGAAGGACGAGGTCCTGATCCTGCATCTGCAATTTCTCGAACTGGCTCGTAATAATGCCGTTAAAGCCGATATATGCCATGAATATGGCAACGACGAGGACATCAGTCATTGACCATTTGCCGGATTTCTCAACGAAGAATTGAATCCATTTATTCGATCGGGCCCCTTTGAAGTCGTAGAAGTAGATGAGAGAAGAAATCATCTTGAAGACTGGGAAGACGATGCTAAACATGACCATCAACACACCGACAGCCTTCATTTGAAGGTCAGCGTGGGCAATCATAACGCGAAACACATCCAGGATGCTTTTCGTCTGGTAGTAGAGGACTTGATTCTCGAAACCGACCTCGTGACCCAGTAGTGTAAACTTCATCTCGGAAATCTTTGCTTCCAAATCAATCATGGGAGTCGAGACGCCGGCCGATAGGAGCGCGATGAGAGTAATGATCAGGAGGATACACTGCGCTGCCGGCAGAGGCTTTTTGCCGATACCACAAAGGGCGAACTGAGCGGCAGCGACGGCGATGAAAATCCAAGCGAGGCGGGATAGATCTTCCTGATGAATGGCGACAGCTTTTTCAAGCTTTTCCTGGGCCGTTTTCTTATCGGGGCTGCCGGCTCGTGCTAAAGCGCTTTCGAGGAGCGTGAGATCTTGCTTTTCAAAGGTTTCCTTGAAATACTCCTTCACCTTCTTCTCGACAACCTTCCTCATGGTCTTTTTGTTCTTTGATTTGTTCATCTCAGCGATGATCTCATCCGCATAGGAGGGAATACCCGCTTTGATGTCCTTCATGTCGACCACGGTATCGATCACAGACTGTTTCAACTTACCGGTGACTGACCCTTCATTTGCTTTCTTGATCCGTTCGTTGACCTTGTCAATGAGCACGTTCAACTGCGATTCCACGACCGATTTCAGCTCGGCTTTGTTGGTTTTGACAAGGTCCACTTCTTTCAATTCTTCGCTTATGATAACTGAGATCTGTTTTTCCCATTCGTTAATGCTAAATAACCCGTAACGAATATGGCGAACTTCGGAATAGTCCTGCTTCTCTTGCTGGCTTTGCTTGGATAGGACAATGATTTGGTAGGTTAGGACCAGGCATGCGGCGGCTAATAGGATCGAGAGAATCGTTTTGGCAGTTTTGATGACCTTACTCCTCAGTGAGAGACCTATCCAAAGTCGCGCATGGATTGCGGAAAATCATGATAGGCATATCACTCGTAGGTTGGTCAATTGCGAAATATGCGATCGCGTTAAACTCGCAGTTCTTTCTGAGCGTTAGTTCATTCGCGAGTAATTCTTTGCGATCCAAGAATAGCCTGCATCCTGCCTACGCAAATGTCCGACACCCGGGAACGATAGATGAGATGCTCCTACCAAAGTTCCGTCTTTCACCAACTTGTCAAAGAAATCTTTGCGCGCTTTGGCGGCCGCTTTTGCATCGGAGTCGAAAGCAATCGTGACGTCCGGCTTTGGCATCTGCACTCGTTCCACATGAATCAGGTCGCCAATGAGCACGAGCTTCTGCCCCTTGCTTGTGATCTCAAAGCAGCTGTGCCCTGCAGTATGTCCAACAGTTGAAAGCGGACGGATACCGGGGGATAGTTCAGCATCGCCTTTAAAATCTTTGAATTTCTTCGCCGCTTGATAAGGTCCAATAGCAGCAACTGCTGCTTCAAAAAAAGGTTTGTTATCCTTTGGGGCCGCTTCGAGATTCTTCTTGCTCAACCAAAACTCGCTATCTCGGGCATCGACTCTAAGGATCGCGTTTGGAAAAACGGCTTTACCGTCCTTTGACAGACCACCCAAATGATCGGGATGCGCGTGCGTGAGATAAATTTCATCGATTTGTTCGGGCGTGTAGCCGGAGGCTTGTAGGCTCTCGACGACCTTTCCGGCCGTGGGTCCAAAGATATTGCCAGCTCCGGCGTCGATTAAAATCAGAGATTTTCCGGTATTGATGAGAAAGGTATTGACCGAAGTCTCGAGTGGGAGCTTGAGAAAGGCGTCGTTCAAAGTTTTTTTGGTTTCGTCTGCAGGCTGAGCCAAGAGCTGATCCATAGGGAAGTCGAGGGTGCCGTCGCTCAAGCTGGTTATCTCAAAATCACCGAGCATAAAGCGGCTAAAGCCGGGAGCAGAGGTTCTCGCCATCGGGGCGGCAGCGTAGAGCGGTACAGCCAAATGCGTGGTCAGTAATGCAATTCCAATCGCGGCGAACTTCATAGGTACTCCTTTTGTGAATGGAGGGGTCATGGTAGCACAGGATAGAATATGTGGGGGGGACCTTGTCCATGTTTCCAATGAAAAATCTTTTGAAGATCTGCACGCTCCTAAGTTTGCTTCTCACAAGTGGACAGTCCTACTCTCAAACGATCGACGGAGCAGCGGTTAGCAAAACCGTGGGTGACATCGCTAATTTTCATCGCGTTGTCAAAGGCGAAATCTATCGCAGTGGTCAGGTGCAAGAGGACGAATACCAACTCCTGAAAGACTTCGGTATCAAAACGGTTATCTCTTTGAACGACTATGGCACTGCAGGCTTTGCTGCGGCCGATGAGCGCGAGTGGGCAGAGTCTGCTGGCATCGCGTTTATTCACGAAGAAATGCATCCCTGGAACAAGCCTTCGTTGACCCAGATACAATATGTTCTCGACCTTCTGCTAATTTCTCTGAGACCGCATTTTAATGTCAGTGTAAATAAGGGCTTAGGACCTAAGGACGAACTCAAAGTCCTTGGTAGTCCTATACAGCCCCCAACCCCTATGGCAGTCTCCTTCAAGCTAGTGAATTAAGATCTTCATTTGAAGATGTCACAACCCTAGGAGTCCTCAATGAACGATATGGTCGTAGCCCCTAAAGCCACAAATGTAGTCGCCGCTTCAGCATGGATGGTTGGCATCACACTCGCACTATTTTTTCTTCCGCTTTTGAACGGCCTCATCGGTGGTTTCGTTGGCGGTTATAAAGTCGGCTCACCTGGTCGCGCGATCGGCGCTGCTGTCTTGCCTGCTGCTATCGCAACAGCTGGACTCTGGGCGATCCTAAGTAGCTTCGATCATCCTGTTCTCGGTTTTCTTGCAGGCGTTGCGGTAGGCGTTCTCGTTCTCCTCGCAGACGTTGGAATCTTCATTGGCGCTTTCATCGGTGGATTCGTCAGCAACCGTCGCGTCGGTCGCTAAGACCTTATTTATTCTTTAAAAAAATGATGCGCAGCGGACCTCAGGGTCTGACTGCGCATGTGTTTATTCGTCTCATCAGTTGGTAAAGAAGGTGTAGCAGTTGATTTTTCCCGCTTCGGCAGTAGTGAAACAGTGACGAATCGCTTCTTGCCAGATCTTCTGGTTGTTTCCAAAGAGTGCGGGAACGATCCACTTGCCGTTATCGATCAGAGCGTCCGGTGCAAACTTGGGATCCTTGAAGACGAGATCAATGATATCGAAATCACTTAAATCTTCCTGATAAAGGAGTCCATCGTAGAGCCACTGTGCCTCTCGATAGGACTTCAGTTTCTCCGAATGTTTACGGATTTGTTTTTCGGCGTCATCGCCAAACACGATAAGATGCTTTTCAGCCATGAGCCATCCTCACGAATTGAGTCTTATATCGAGTCCAGTGCGGTGCTCTAGAGTTCATACTTAAATCGATAGGAATGCACATCCTTCTCATTATCGATTTCCATTGAGCCTTTCAATCCAGCCAGCTCTCCCGTGCCCGATTCCGGTACAACCTGGATCGACTGGACGTTTACCCCAGCGTTTGCTGACGAGCAATGATAGAGGCAGAACGAACCACTTTTACCTTCGATGGATCCAGTCACTTTCTCGAGTGCGACATAGGCTCCTGCCATCTTCTCGGGATTCATCAGTCCCATCATTGAGACAATACTTGTGGCATTCAATGCGCCTTCAAACGTTTTATCAAAGCGCATGCGCATAGCCCCCATTTCCGTGAGAACTGAGTCTGCTTCAGCAGGAATACCCTTAACCTTGAAGGGTCCTTGAATCTCTTTCATCAGCTACTCCCAGTCGATGGATCATCATAATTTGGTCTGATTAATTTCATGAAAATGAAACGGAACTCCTGAGTAAAACGTCAGGATTGTTCGCCAAAATGTGCAGCCCTCAGCCTTAGCCCGGGCCGTCAGAGATAAATTTCGCAGAGATAGCCTAAAACATCAATAAATTACCTAATCGTAACAATGTATTAAAGAAATAGTCGAATCGAGTTTAACTTCACTCGAAAGCTGTCGATAGCTCGATAAGAACAGAGTTTAAGTGGCCTTAAGTCTCAAAACATCTGAGCG
>SEDW01000052.1 GCA_004193325.1 Pseudomonadota bacterium
ATGGGACGAGTTTGAGGGCTCAGTCCATCGTGACTTTCATTTGTTTGTCCCAGCTGAACAAAGGCTGTGTCGTCCGACTCTTCGACGATATCGAAGACAGTCGTTCCCGTGGCCGGAATTTTCTGACCACCACAATCGCTGCCAGCGACCTCTTTCGCTTCGTCCATTGTCCAGTCGCTAAAACCACAAAGCGCGATTTCGTTGAATGCTATTGCCACGCGGGCATCGATAGGACGAAGTTGAATGGAGCTGTAGGTATAGTCGAGTCCCTTGGCGTCTTCTGACAGAGCGTAAGAACCCGTGAATGAAAAATCATAGGCTGGTGATTCACAAACATCGTCTGCATAAACAGTCTGCACAGTTTCGAGCGTCTTGTCTTTGAAGAGCAGATCTTTCTTTGCGGAGAGTCCTTCTACCGAAAGACAATCACTTCCGTAGAGTCCGCGCACTTCAGCTATTGCGGATGTAGCGAATCCAAGGCTTGTTGCAATCGCGATGCTGCACGAGATGGACAGGCAACGAAATTGGGTAAAGTTTGGCATCGTGGGAACCTCCTCACTTGACTGAGTCACTGCACGAAGTAAAAGATGAGCTTAGTCAGAAGCTTATGGGCAGGTCAATCCCTAATAGACATTAAAACCCTGTCTGGCATATGCAGAAAGGGTTTCAGCAGTCAGAAAATACTGTATCTATTGAGCGACTCTTGGGTTTTGAATGAGTCTTTTGATCGCAGCTAGTTTTTCAAATTGCCGAAGCATGCTCAACTCCGACGTCACCGCCAGAGCCTCATCGATTGTCAGCCAACGCAGATCCTTCGACTCGCTCGTGATGTGGAGAGGCAGAGAATCATCGAGCACACAGAGATAGCGCAGATCATAATGCAGATGCGAGGGATGTTCGCCATGTGCGGGAATTTCATGAATATCGCAGTCGATGGCCAAAGGGGATTTTGAAATATCCTGCAGTCCGAGAGACTTTTCCCAAGGATAAAATTCCACTTCATCACGACCCGATTCTTCACGCGCCTCGCGCAGAGCCGAAGCGGCGACATCGCTTTCGCCATCGGCGTGGCCACCGAGTTGCAGCCATTTGCCAAGCTTCGCATGCAGTGTGAGTAGGACTTTATTCAATGCTGGATTAACGACGAGAGCCGAGCCTGTGATGTGGCCGGGAACACATTCGCGCTCAAGGGCGTTGGGATGCAGTGCAATGAAAGAACGAATGCTTTCAAGCAGGGCCATTTCCTCTTGACGATCAAAAGCTGGAAAACGGAGATGTCCCGCGGGCCATACCTTAGCATACTGATCGAGGCTGTCCCTCAGTTGAGTCGTCGGCATAATAACTGCTCCTTCAGAAAAACCGGCTGCGGCAGCATCCATCTGAGCCGCAGCAGGAACTTTCTTTATTTCGCTTTATTAGGCTTATCGCAACTGTCTTTTATAAAGCTGTATTTATGTTTGCTTTTGATCGAAATCCCGCCTTTTTGCGATGCCAGGATACCAGACAAAGCAGCCCTTTGAGCGGCTGGAATTTTTGCAAGAGCATCTGCCGGAAGGCCAACACCAGTCGCCTTGGTGTCCTGATCCATCAGATAGGATGTGTCGCTCTCGCGAACGATATGGAAGGTGCCGTCAACGGTTGATCCGATCGGCATATTTTTGGCTGCAGAAGCTTCGGTGCCTTTGCATTTGACGTTGTACGCAATCTTGGAAACGCTTTGCTCTAGCTCTTTGAAGTCGCATTCCATTTTGGATTTGCCGACTTCTTCCTTCATTCGCTGTTCCCAGTTCTTGGTCGTCTTGTCATCGACACAGAAGGTCTCAGGTTTCATCAGAGCCTGAGCAGCGGGGCCCATGGATGTCTCCAGGACTTCGAGTTTCCATTCCCCTTTTTTCATGGGTTGAAAGGCTGCGGCGGAGAGCGATGACGTCGCGAGTGAGGACAGCATAAGCCAGGAAAAAGTCTTAACATGGGATTTCATAAGAGCTCCTTTAAAATATTCCAAGAAATTACAGAGTTTTTCTTCGCAGTGCAAACAAAGTAGCTTTTCAAAACTGAAAGAGCGGAAAGGTCAGGAAGCCTTTTTTCGTGATTTCAGGGAACCAGGGATCTTTTTCGCCCCTTTGTGATGCCCACATTAAAATGCCGTCCTTGCGGTCATTCACCTGCGGTTCAGTTCCACCCTCGCTGGCGAGCGACCGAGCAGTGCGCCATCCTCTGGCAATATCGCCCTTGCTTTTGGCGCAGTCAGCGGCGACGAGCTCATGAAAGAGTTTCCAATTTTCTCCGTCCTGAGGAATGTTGCTCATCAACAGTTGGTATTGGCCAGCATCGAGAGAACTGAGCGTCCAGTACGAGAGATTTTCTTTGAGGTTCTGAAAGCGCGTCATGCGCAGTGGAAGATCCTGCTTCGCATAAGCCCAGATCAGATCGTCAGGCGAGAGTTTGAGGCCGAAGTCGTGGCCGAGTTTGCCTGGATCGCGGACGAGCGCTTCGGTCTTCTCCAGGGTCCAGGGAGAATCTGCGGCCAAATCTTTAGGAGAAAATTCAAAGGCGCTCGACGGCAGGCGATGAAAGCCCAGACGTTCATAAAACGAGGGATCGATATCGGAGTAGAGAATAAAATCTTCGACGCCTGCCTCTTGATAATGCTTTCGAACGAAACGGATCAGCTCGCCGGCATAGCCATGCCCCCGGCCGCGAGGATGCGTGTACACAGCCCCAAATCCTCTGACCTGGCGCTCCACATTATCCTTACCGAACAGGGTGAAGGGATAGACGCCGCAGCTCACCTCGACCCCATTTTGTGATCGACCGACAAACCACTCAGCCCGACTTTGCTGCACTGCGTGCAGCCTTTTCACGAGATGGACAGCGGGGTCGGCCGCATGAGGCCAGATAGCGTGTACATCAGCAAAGGCTTCGCGCTTTTCTTCCGGTCGGGCCCTATGAAAATCGAGCATGCTTATCTCTTGTCAGTGCATAATGGAAAGAAAACAATCCTGATCTTGGCTGAATTCTTATGAGAATTCGCCAAAATAATCTCAGAGAGAGAAAAGAATCAATCTCTTGGGGGAGATCTATGGGTTGTCGATAAGGGGCGGGCCATCATCCGCCGGTCCATTCAAGGAGAGATGAATGCCTGAGATTAAGCGTCAGTTCGAACGTTTGGCGCTCTACGAGAGGGATGTCCCACCTGTTCTTATTTCAGGGGCAGGGGAGGACTATTTCGCTCAACTCTACGATATCTCGCCGGTCGGTGCCGGACTCTTTATCAGTGGTAAAGACGCTGAACGGAGAGAGCTTCCGATTCGCGGTCAGCAGCTGAGTCTGACAATTCGCCTGAACAAAGATGAAAGTTTTGTCGTCTCGGCTCTCGTCTGTCATGTGGCCGAACTGGAGAAGAAGTCCAAAAAAGGCTTTCAGATCGGTCTGACCTTTGTCACGCAGAAGATTCCCAACTCGGAGCGCGATGACAAGCTCCTTGCCTTCAGTCAGGTCTTCCGGCCATTGGCCTATGCTGAGGATCCTTTGCTCTTTCAGGAGTTTTTACACTTTCAGATCGAAGCCTATTCTCCCAGTGAGGTAGTCCTCCGCACTTCGAAATCAAATCGCTCTCTCATTCCCGGCCAGAGTCTCAATCTCAACTGTCTCCTGCCGAGCAGCAAAGAGTCGATGTGCAAGGTGCGTATTCTGAAGATCGATGACCACGAAAGTGATGAAGGCAGCTACCAGCTCCGCTGTCGCTGGATGAAGCCTAGCGAAGCGTTTAAAGAGGGCCTTGCAGAATTTATTCTGATCGCCAAGCCGAACGTCAGCATCAGCGAGATGAAAGCCATGGGCTGGTCGGTCACCCATATGCAAAAAGCTATTCGCTTTCGCTACGTGTCGAGTGACAAGGATATGCGGGCGGTGCTCGATCTTCGGCTCGCGGCTTCGCAGCACGAAGGTCTCTGGGCCGGAATGAGGGACAGCGGGGTGATGCTCGATGCTTTCGATCCTTATGCGCGGCAGATCATGTGCATCGTTGGATCCAAGGTGGTGGCCTCAGCGCGAGTCATTTTTAACGAGGGCAAACGCTCAAAAAGTGAGCATGCAAGTTATGGCGCCAAGCTTCCGCTCTGGCTGTGGAAAGAGGGCTTTTTAGAAGCCTCTCAACTCTGCACGCACCCTGACTACCGAGGGGCTGATGTCTTTCATTTTCTGCTCCAGCATCTGACCCGCATCACGGCGATATCGGAATCGAAACATCTTCTCTTTCACAGCACCGAGTCGATGGTCCCTGTTTACCAAAAGTTGGGTGCCAAGAATCTTAAGATTCGGGTCGAAGTGCCCTCGATGCCCGGGACCCGGCTCCAGCTTCTGACGTTCGATTGTCATGCAGCCGGTCTGAGCCTCAGCGGCAGTCCCTTGTCCTACAACGTCGCCTTCAAAAAAATGTCGGAATTCACAGCCCAACAGGGTCTCCTCGATATCGCTCCCCACCATGAAATCTATCGCCGAACGATCGGGATGATTGAGCCCATCGCTCAACACATCGAACGCAAAAAGCGCAAACTGAAAAAATAACCCATAGCGATAACGACCGGGGAGGGCCTTTTAAATATCGGTCCCTCCTTCCTACCGTTCGGATGGCCATTCGAACATTTGATCGAGCAGTTGTACGCTCAGCAATCCTCGCCCAGCACCAAGTCCTCCACGATTCGTCTCGAGGGCCTTGCCCAAACTTTCCGTGGCCCAAAGATTTCTCGGGGCAAAATAAGATCTTTTCTCACAATTGTCTGGTTTCATATTCTAGACTGATCAGCGATCATGTGTTAGCGATATAGGGCCATCAATTAAGGGAGCACCTATGAGAATTTTTCCTAAGCTACGAAATGAAGACGATAAAACTCTCACCCCTCAAAGTATTCTTGCCGGCCTCATCCTCGCTGTTAAGGGTCAGGATGTGAATGAAGTTGAGCTTATGCACCTCTCGTCCACGCTCGCAGGACCATCGAGTGATAACTTTATGGTAAGAGCCCAGGATCTGAAGGAGCTCGTACAGATGTCGGAGCGTTTGCTCGCGTCGACCGGCCTTGAAGAGTTCATTGCACAATCAGCCGAGATTTTGAACGAGAAGCAAAAGCTTGCCACACTCGTGACGATCATGGATCTATGTATGGTCGAGAACTCGCTCATCGATGGCGAGCGCGAAGTCTTCGATCAGATTCGTAATGGCTTTCTCGTCTCCGAAGATGATCTTCGCCCCTTCGAAGAACTCCTGATCCTCAAAAATGATCCAAGCATTCGACTCAACGTTATGCCTGTCGCCTACAATCGTGCTGCGGAAGGATTTCGTTCGCTCGTTTAATTCAAAGGGCCGCGATGCGGCCTCTTTTTCGCTTTCCCTCAGCTCCGGCGACTCCACTCATAGTTCGTTCATTATCTGTAATTCATTGAATTATATAATAAAAACCCTTCAATTTCCAGCTCGTGACCTAGACTTGTCGCCAGCAAAGCGCTATCGCCATGAAAGGTCATAGTGAGGAGCGAGCGTGAATATTGAACATGATGAAGAGATAGTGGGCCCAAGGCTTTGGAATATTCGTCCCATTCGCGACCTGATGTGGCTCGCCTTTTTCTGGTCGCTGCTCATCTTCCTGATCGCGTTTCAATCCATCTTTCTGCCCGTGGCTGCAGCAGCGCTGCTGGCTTATCTTTTTCAGCCGCCGATCAAAAGAGCGGAAGCCCGCTGGCGTTGGCCCAGGCCGCTGACAGCCACGCTCATCATTGTTCTCTTCTTTCTCAGCATCACTTTTCTCTTCCTGGGCTTTTGGCCCCTTCTGCAGGAGCAGATGATCACTCTCGGCCAGCAGGTGCCGAACTATCTGCAAACGGCTGCGACCCGCTTCGGCTATGACTTGAGTAAGATGCCGCTCGACATACGGGCGATGGCGGCCAAGCTCGAAAATCCTTCTGAGCTGATCAAAGAGGTTTTCAATCGAACGGGCCAGGCATTTGACTATCTCTCCCGTTTTTTGGATGTGACGAGTACCATCCTCCTCAACGCAGTCTTGATTCCAATCTACTTCTTTTTTTTCGCCTGGCATTTCGATGACGGAGTGAGGAAGGTCCATGACATGATTCCCTTGAGGCATCGCGATGAGATCTGCCGGATCAGTCGGCGAATGGATGATTCGGTGGCCGGATTTTTTCGTGGCCGTATAGTGGTCTCGGCAATCGTGGTCTTCCTCTACGCTTTCGGCTGGTATTTTGCCGGAGTTCCTTACTGGTTTGTTCTTGGGATCCTGGCCGGGATTCTCAATATCATTCCCTACGCGTCAGGACTTTTCTGGCCGGTGGCGATTCTTTTGAAATATGTCGACAGCCTCACGATTCATACGGATAGCGGGAATCTGATGGCGATTCTGGTCTGGCCGAGCGTTGTCTTTTTCGTCGTTCAGTTTATTGAAGGCTGGGTGCTTACACCTTGGGTGCAGGGCGAACAGATGGAAATGAGCGTGCCGACAGTTCTCGTTGTCGTCTTTCTCGGTGGTGCGATCGGCGGCTTTATGGGTCTGCTCCTCTGTTTGCCGATTTATGCCTGCCTCAAAATTCTTTTTCAGGAATTTGTCATGCCGAGGATCAGGCGCTGGACTCAAGGCCGCCTAGTCTCTTAACCTACTCTTTAAGTAAAAACGCCCGAACTCTTGATTGAGTCCGGGCGCTTTTTTTATGAATGAAACACTGGCTTTTTAGAACTGAAAGCCAAGGCGATAGCTGTGAGTTTTTTCGTTATAGGTGATCAAAGATTCCATGTAGCCGTAGTAGTACTGAACCATGAGATAAGGCATGAAACCAAAGAGCCTTGCACGGTATTTCAAGCCCATTTCCAGCGCACCATTGCCGATTTTATCGCCGTTGGCTCCGCCGGGGTAGAAGCTGATATACGCCTCAGCCTTTCTCGGAAAAAGGTCCGCATCCACACCCTGCACTGCAAAACGCGTTGACCACCACCCCATGTAGTTGGCGATGTCCCTGTTGTTCACCCAATCGATGTCGTAGTTGCGATGGAGTTTGAGATTCCAAAGAACCTCGTATTTGCCAAGGCCAACTGCCATCTGTGTGTCAACGTTGAAGCTATCCACTGATCTTGAGGTTGGTCCTTCCTCTCCGTTCGAACGGTGTTCGATACCGGCTCTGATGTAGCGGACAAACTGCTTGCCGATGCCCCATTCATAGAAGAGCTCAGGGTTATAATTGATGTCGGAAAAGGGTGCTGAATTCTTGCCAAGCTCCCAAAACATTTGCTGAGTATAAGCAAAGTAAAGGTTTTCGCTTCGAATAGGTCTTAGTTTAAAGCTGAGCTGCACCTTCGAATCGGGTTCGCCGCTTAAAAAATAAATATCGCGATGACGAAAGATATTGTCGGCATCTTCTT
Source organism: Pseudomonadota bacterium (assembly GCA_004193325.1). GTDB lineage: Bacteria > Bdellovibrionota_B > Oligoflexia > Oligoflexales > Oligoflexaceae > Oligoflexus. The sequence continues at coordinate 7,424 of SEDW01000052.1, forward strand.
CCTGAATTTTTTTCAGCTCGGGCGCGGGCTGCTGGGTGATAGGAACATCGGGAGGTATTACCTGAGCTACTGCTTTTGCATTAGGAAGCACAAAGGAACTGACGGCGAAGAGAAGGAAGAGGAGCTGCTTCGGACCCATGATGATTTTCCATTCTTGAAAAAACGGCGTTTATAAGGGCGCTAGCGAGAGTATGTATAAGACAATGTTTTCGCAATTCCCCGGATTTGCTGTTCGCTTCTAAGTCCTTGTTCTCTTGATCCTTTTCTCAAGATGCCGGAATTAGGGCAGATTTGCGTGAAGGCTCGAATCACCGACCCTTTTAGATTTGGCGCAACCGTTCACAAAGCGGTTACATAAAAATACTCTATTTTAATTTTGTAAGCACTCAAATATGTTGACGAAAATAGGTGATCTTAAGATCACCCTTCCTTCGCTTTAAGTTTCACAATCCCAGGCCGAATAACTTTTAGAACCAGCTCTATCTGTCGGCAGGCATCGAAGCCTTAGGGGTAATCCAAGTGAGTGATTTTGAAACTCAACTAAAAATGACTTTTCTCGAGGAGGCGGAACAGCTCCTGAGCGATTGTGAGCAATCGTTCATGGATCTCGAAACCAACCCTCACGATAAAGGCGTCCTCACGAAGATCTTTCGCCTGGCGCATAGCTTCAAGGGTTCCGCAGGCGCGGCCGGTTTCGAGGATCTGATGCAGCTTGCGCATCAGCTCGAGTCACTGCTCGTCAAACTCACAGAAGGGACACTTCAACCTTCTCCCGCGATTGTCAGTCTCCTTCTCCGCGCCAACGATCAGCTTGCGCAGATGGTGCAGGAACTGAAGGTTGATCCCAATAAGCGAATCGATATCCGCGGCTGGGTCGATGAAATCAAAACGATGCAGGATGCGAGAGCCGTTGACGCTGCTCCGCTGCATTCTGCCGCCATCGATGGCTTTGAGATCTTTGAAGATGAAGCGCCGGAAGCTCCGGTCATTGCAATTTCAACGGTCTCGCAGCCTTCACCTTCGCCTTCGCCGGCTCCTGCAGCCTCAGAGCAGAAGGTTCAGGTTCACGTCGAAGAAAGCATCCGAGTTAATCTTCGCCGGATCGACAAACTCGTCAACGATGTTGGCGAACTCGTGATTTTGCAGACTGTGCTTTATCAGCATCGCAATTCCATCGAATCAGCTTTCATCCAGAAGACCATTTCTCAATTGGAAAAGATCACCCGCCAGATCCAGGACACGTCCATGGGCCTGCGCATGGTGCCGATGAAACCTACCTTTCAAAAGATGCAGCGAATCATCCGTGACTCGGCCCAGGCACTCGGCAAACAGATCGTGTTTGATACAACGGGCGAGGAGACTGAGATCGACAAGACTGTCCTTGATGTCCTTTCCGATCCACTGGTTCACTTGATCCGCAATGCAGTCGATCATGGGATTGAAACAAGCGAAGAGCGTGTAGCTGTGGGCAAAAAGCCAGATGGTCACGTCAAACTCATTGCCTTTAATCGTGGCGACAATCTCATTATCGAAATCCATGACGATGGCAAAGGCCTCGATCAGGACAGAATTCTTAAAAAAGCCCGTGCGATCGGTTTGGTGTCGGCCAACGCGAAGTTGACTGAACAGGAAATCTATCAGCTCATCTTTGCTTCAGGATTTTCCACCAAAGACGCTGTGACTTCGCTCTCAGGACGGGGCGTGGGCATGGACGTCGTGAAGACTCACGTGGAGCAGGTGGAAGGCAGCATTGAGATTCATTCAACGGCCGGCAAAGGCACATGCTTTCGCATCATCCTGCCCCTCACTCTGGCTCTGATCGATGGCATGATCGTCAAGGCCGGCGGACAGCGCTATGTGGTGCCTATCACTGCTATCAGCGAGAGCCTTCAGCCGAAAAAAGAGAATATCGACTTCGTCACGGGTCGCGGCTACTACCTCAATCTCAGAGGTGAGACACTTCCTGTCTACCGTCTAACCGATATTTTCCGCAGTAAGGAAGCAGGCCCTGATCTGACGAACTGCATCGCCATCGTCGCCCGCAACGCCGCGGGCGAGACCTTTGCCATCGCCGTTGAGGATATTGTCGGGCAGCAACAGATCGTCATCAAAAGCCTCGGCCCCGAACTGAAAAACGTAGCCGGCGTTACAGGTGCCGCCATCCTCGGTGATGGACGAGCCGCGCTCATTATAGACATGAACGATCTGGTCCAGGGCTTCATCAAAACTTCATCATCGACATCAAGTCTAAGGAGACTCGCATAATGACAGATATCAACGAATTGAAGAAAGTTCCAAGTTCGGGCGGTAGCAGCCGTTTCCTCGTCTTTAGCCTCGGCGAGGAGAGCTATGCGGTTCCTTTGCTCAAGGTTCGGGAAGTCATCGCTCAGACCGAAATCACACCCGTACCTTATACGCCGGCTCATTTTAAGGGAGTGATGAACCTTCGCGGTCAGGTCATCTCGGTTCTCGACATGAGACTCAAATTCAAGATGAAAGCCAAAGACAGCACCGGAGAGACAGCGATCATCATTCTCGATCTGGCTCCGGTTTCCATCGGCGTCGTCGTTGATTCGGTAACATCGGTCGTCGCTCTAAGTGATGAGCAGATCAGTCCTTCCCCTGAAATCGAAAGCTCAATCAGCACCGATTACATCACGGGTATCGCTCGCATGGATGGCCGTCTGATCCTGATTCTTGAAATTGAAAAGACTCTGAGTCTCGATGATCTCTCGGCGCTCCGCAAATCATCGGCTCAAATTAAAACTCACTCGGCGGCTTAATCTATGAAAAACTTCGGTATTGGTGGCAAGTTTACGGTCGTGGTCTTGGTCTTCGTCGTGACTATCTTTGCAGTCTTTGGAATTGGGCTTTTTAATCTTGTGCATGTGAAGAATGTATCGAGCAATCTCATCGAAGTCGTTGCTGCTCGACGCTACACCTCGACAGTCGTCTACACTGTAATTGAGGCCGCCAGTTCCTTCGAAAAGGATTTGATTCTCAATAAGGACCTGGTGCTGGGCAAAAAGCTCGAAGAGGGTTTTCAAACCAATCTCAGTCACGCCAACGAATTTATGGCGAAACTGAAGCCACTCATTGGTCCGGCCAATCAAAAGGACTACGATTCGGCGGTCGTTAATTTCCAAAAGTGGAAAGACGCGACGATTAAAGTCAACGCACTTGCCATCGAGAATAAAGATGATGACGCCTATGCCCTCATGGTTTCGAGTCTGAATCCAGCAAAAGAAGCCTTCGCCAAAGACGTCCTGTCGATCGCCACAGCGGCCAGCGCGGAGTTCGATAAAGCCCTTGCCGGGAACAACGCCACGTTCGAAGAAGCTCGAGACTTTGGAATACTTGTCTCCCTCATCGGCCTCATCATCGGCTGCGGCCTTTCATTCGTCATTATTCGGAGCATGAAGAACTCCATCAACCAGATGGTCGACGTATTAAACGATACCTCGCTCCAGGTGGCTTCGGCTTCTGGTCAAGTGGCAACGTCCTCGCAGAGTCTGGCAGAAACAGCGACCGAGCAGGCTTCATCGCTCGAAGAAACCTCTTCAGCCGTGGAAGAGATGAATTCCATGATCGCCCGTAATGCGCAGGCAGCTCGTGAGAGTAGTGAGTTGTCGCAACGTGGAATGGCATCAGCGACACGAGGCCAACAGGTTGTTCAATCGATGATCGCGTCGATGGGCGAAATCAACCTCGCTAACAAGGAAGTCGTGAGACAGACCGACGAAAGCAATCAGCGTATCGCCGAGATCGTTCAGGTCATCAATGAGATCGGCAACAAAACCAAGGTCATCAACGAGATCGTTTTTCAGACCAAGCTTCTGAGCTTCAATGCTTCTGTCGAAGCGGCGCGAGCTGGCGAGCATGGCAAGGGCTTTGCCGTCGTCGCGGAAGAAGTCGGGAAC
>SEDW01000647.1 GCA_004193325.1 Pseudomonadota bacterium
AAGAGCGTTTCCGTGTTGTGAGAGACCGCGTATGCATAGATTTTGCGGGTCTTGCCGTCTTTGAATGCTGCCGGAATTTCCATGATGAAAGCGTGATCGCCATCAACTCCCCCATCACTGCCGACGAGATTGGCCTTGGTCGAGGCTACGAAAGTCCCGGTCTTGTTATCGCCGTCGGCGTAGAACTTCACTTCGAGATAACCATCTGTGTTGTTCTTATCACCGGCCCAGCCACTTACCTGTCCAACCTTAATGTAATAGCTTGTTGGGTCGATCCCGCCGACGAGAACGAGGGGTTTGCCTGTTGGTGTCACGGGATCAACAACCACGGGTTCTGTGACCGGGGGAACGACGGGATTTGATCCGCCGCCGATTGGATCGACGGTGAAGGGATCGGTCGTGGGAGGACCAATGGGATCGACGGTTCCTGGAACGGTGGGATCCACCACCGGTGCTTTGGTTCCATCGTTCGTTCCAATCACAGCTTTCTGAACGACCGCTGGCGGTTCCGCACAACTCGTTAGTGTGTAGGCTGCAACTGTAAGAATTGTGGTTACCAAAATACTTTTCACGCAGACACCTCTGGATGATTCCTCGCAGTCACTATCGGCTCTTTCTGAACAGATCTTTACGAGTTAATACGGGGGTTCGATTTCATCAGGAGTTCTATTGGCTTAGGCATGGATCGCAGGAGGACATAAAAATATCGCAAAGCTACCAAATTGTTTCCCACTCATCTGAATGAGAGGAATGCAGAAAATCTGCAATATGAGATTCGCTACTTAATGAAATCGGCAGCATAGCAATCCTGCTGCATTTTCCACAGCGTTCCGACGCAAAAACATTTTTCGTCTATTAAAAAAATTCTTATCGAATCTTCATAGGTAGACGGGTTAAATTAAATCAGTGAGCAAGAGTGTGACGTCACCACTTCTCTCGGTAGAGTCTTCAACAGGCCTTTCCACAAGATCGTGGAGAGTCAAACGAAAAGTCTCAAAAATGGGAGACGTCACAGATGATGTTCCAGTTTTACTTCAAGAAAATGGGCAGTTCTGAGACCCTTAAAGATTTGTCGGAAAGAAAATTATCGGATTTGGTAGAACGATTTATTGGTGCGAACGGATTAGTCCGTATCACTTTTCAAACGGAGAAGAAAGCGCAACGAGTCTTATGTTATCTGCAAGGGCACAACGGACAAATATTCAGAGCGTCCGCATCCAGCGATAACATGTATGCAAACCTTGATGCAGTCGCTCATAAACTCGAGTCGCAGTTATCGAAGGTTAAGACAAGAAGCACGAGTTCCAAGCAAAAGACTCGTTATCCGACCAACCGTCTCAGGCTCGTCACCGATGAAAGAGAAGACGAGATCGATTTTTGGGAAGACGAATTCGAAACCCCTTTAAGGCAGATGCACTAATTATAAGAGCTTGACCCCGGCCCGAAAAGCCGGGGTTTCTTTTTAAGTATCAGGGGTCTATGGGACCGGCGATAATTTGCCCGCCAAAATTTAGTAAAATGATTCCAAGTCCTTCCGATAAAGAGAGATACCTCGCGCACAGGCAGCACACATGGCGACCAAAGAAAAACTCGGTAAAGTTCTCATCGTGGCCGGATCCGCAGATGCAATGATGAATTATCAGATGCAACTGTCGGCCTATACCACCGAAACTGCCCTGAATGCAGAAGCCGCGACGGACCTGCTCGACGACCTCGAGCCCGATATCATCATCATCGACGAAAAGCTCCCAAGTGTCTCAGGAATAGATCTCACGCAATGGATCCGCACCGACCAGGCAGCCCCGCACTACTATTCGATTCTCATCGTCGCTCAGGGCAAACATCGCGATCTGAACGATCTCATGAAGCAATCCGGTGCTGACGCCGCCTGTCTCTACGAGCACACGCGCCAGGATCTCGCGAGCCGTGTCGATACTCTGATGAAATTGAAGAAAGCTCATGACAAGGCAAATTCTCTCGCCATTAAATTGAGTCACACGAAAGAGACGATCCGTGATCTTGAAGATCAGGACAGCATCACACGCCTCTACAATCTTTCGTACATCAACACACGCCTGGAAAAAGAGTTTCGCCACTCGGAACGCTTTCAGGTTGCGCTATCCTTTATGATCGTATCGATCGAGAGCTTTCATAACCTGACCCACAGCAAAGGTCCGACCTTTGCCATCAAAGTCTTGCAGCAGCTCGGCAACGATCTGATTCATCTCACTCGCGCCGATGATATCGTGGGCAGAAGTTGGGGCGGAGATTTCTATATCATTCTCCCGGAGACAAAGACTGAAGGCGCAGAGAATCTCAAGATTCGCATGATCTCGCATATTCAGGACCAGAGCTATGGTCTCGATGGGGATAAGATGAAGCTCGAATTTAATTTCGGGATTAGTACATTCGCTGGAGAAGCTAAAGCAAGCTTTGGAGTCCGGGAAATTCTTTTGGAAGCGGAAGATGCTTTGAAGAGCAATATCCTCCTCAAAGCCAGTCACAAGATGAT
>SEDW01000648.1 GCA_004193325.1 Pseudomonadota bacterium
CATTTGTTGTGGTAGTCGATTCTTTTAAGGAAATATTCTTCCGGCAATCGGCCGCTCAGATAGTCGTCGATGTGGGGCTGATCGGCCGCTGCAAAGATTTCGAGCGCAACTTGAATCGGTCGGGAAAAGTCCTGATCTTTGCCAAGCGTATAACTACGTTTGAGCAGTTCAAAAAATGCGACCTGGCTTTGAGGAAGGGTATGAAAATCTCCGAAGAGAACGATCTCGGCGGCACGCACTTGCTCGACGAGAAAGTTGCTTTCGATACGCTTATAATTTTTAGGAAGGCAATCATGAAAACGCTTCGCATAACTTGCGATCGCTGGTGTGGACTGCTCATGGAAATGTTTGATTCCGTCGAGAGTTGACTTTTGCAACTGACGGTGAAAGGCGCGAAGAATCGACAAAGCGCTGCTGGACACAGCTTTACCTCTAGAAAAGAGTTCTGTTTAACCGCTATGGGAGTGGAGTCAGTATCAGTAGGAGCATCAGGAATTTAGAAATAAGAGTGTGCTTGGCTTAACTCTATCTTAGCACACTCTTCTTGGAAGAGGAGAGGAGGGCAAAAGCTGTAGCGGGGGCTCATTTTTTGGGCGGATGGAGATCGTCGGCCGTCATATAATAGCCACCTAATCCGGAGTCTTGCGTTGGATCCATGCCTTTGAAAAGGAAGTTGCATCGAAGGCCTTGTTTGCCATTCAGCCAGCCGCTTTTCTCGAGGCCTTTACCGCGCGCAATGCACATGTCGTGAAGGGTTGAGCTTGGCAATTCCTTGGCAATGTACTCGCGGAGAAAGATACCGCTGCCTTCCTTGGCCAGAAGCGTTCCAACATATGCGGTTGACTTGATGCCGAGGTCTGCATTCACTGTCTCAACCAGCTTTGCTTGAGTAAACATCTCGTCCCGCTTACGCAGGAGGGCTGTCTGGAGAGGGTAGATAACGAGGTCTTTGCCTTCCTGCAGCTTTTGCGAAACATCGTAGGCAAAATATGCCTGCTTGATGTCCTTCTTCGCTTCAGCCTCTTCCGCTTTCTGGGCCCAGGTTCGCCAGTCATCACCGGATTGAGTCCACTGCTGAATGCGGAATCCTACAATGCTGTTCTTTCCCTTGTCGGGCGCGATGGAGAAGATCAGGCGGCCAAGTTCGTTCTGTCCCATGATCTGAATCCAGACCGCATACTGCTTATCGTAGCCGTAGGAGCTGATGATCTTGGCTCCATCGGATTCCGGACAATTATCGAGAATCTGTTTGCTCGAGTCAGGTGAAGCGATGCGCCAGACGCGGAAGACCGAGTACTGAAGGGGACCGTTGTAGCGGTTGGTGATGATCGACCGTATTTTGCCACCAAAGTCGTCTTTGACCTTGGCCCGCGGATGAAAGTATTCGGAGAGTTTATCGAACTTGTCCTGCTGCAGATCCCGAATCAGATTCTCGAGAAATGTGTGAAGGGTCACTTCACTGTCCTGAAGCGCAACACCAGGGCCGCGCGAAAGGAGTTCGCAGCTGTCTTTGGTCAGAGTTCTCGGAGTGGGAGGATTAAAAGCTTCGGGAGCTTCCGTGACCGGTTCGATAGCTTTCTCCTCAACCGTCTTCTGAGGCGCCGCTTCTTTTGCATCGGCCGCGTGTAGAGGAGTGGAATGAGTGAGGAGAAAGGAAAGGCCCAGAGACAGGCCTAGCGAAACATGAAGGCGCCGGACTAAATTTTGCTTATTTTGCGACACATGATCCACAGCCTGAACTCTTTTCTGAAAGATCGAAGAGCTCCCAGCTTCCGAATTCATCATTCATGAGCTCAAGAGCATCATCGAGGTAATCGAATTCTACAGTGAACAATTCTTTCATGATCTTGGTTTCTAAACAATAGGCATTGTACGTAAAGGCTTCTGCATCAGGATCGTAGATGATGCTTACACCCGCCTGACGTTCACGAAAGCGAAAAGCTTTTTCCTGGAAATTTTCAACAGTCATCTTCAGCATATTTCGTCCTTTTTGAAGTACCAGATTCGGCCTTCACTTAGAGGTAATTCCTGGGTCAAAAGCCTTGCTATGACCTCGGGGTAGAACTCGCATTCGAGTTCAAAGATATGATGAGACAGATCTTGAGCGCTGAGAATGCCGCTAATGCCACTCTGGGCCTGCGCTATGATCGAGCCCTCATCGTAGTGCTCATTCACAAAATGGATCGTGGCGCCTGAATAAGGCTCCTTAGCGGCGATCACAGCCTCGTGCACCTTAATCCCATACATGCCATGTCCCCCGTAATTCGGGAGCAGGGAGGGATGAATATTAATAACACGATTTTCAAAACTTCGCAGTTGAGGAAAGGTCTTGAGAAATCCTGCGAGGATCACCCACTGCACCCCAAGGCGTTCCAGCTTTCCGTTCAACTCCTCGGCGTTGACTGTTTTAAAGTCCTCGAGCAAGACCGGAATGCCATATTCATTCGCGACTTCGATGCCGAGAGCTTTGGAACTCGAACAGATGACAGCCGCCACCTCAAAAGGATAAT
>SEDW01000649.1 GCA_004193325.1 Pseudomonadota bacterium
CTACCGCTCAGACTCGAGACCGCGCGATTGCCGTGCTTAACGACACCGAGCCCTGCCGCAGCCAGGAGAAGAGCATTGGTCGTCGACACATTAAAAGTATCGGCACCATCACCGCCTGTGCCACAAACATCGATCAGGTCTTTGCGAAGGACGGGAAAGGGCATGGCTCGCGAGCGCATGGCTTCCACCGCTCCTACCAATTCCTGCCGACTCTCACCCCGGGCAGCGATCGCGCCCAGAAATCCAGCCAGTTCTTCAGGCGAAGCTTTGCCGTCCATGATGTCCTGCATCGCTGCGCGAGTTTCCTCCCGCGAGAGAATCTGACCTTGAAAGAGGGCTTTGAGATAGACCTTCATGTCTTGGCCCCTTCCGCCTGCTTTAGAAAATTATCCAGCATGCGGTGACCGTGTTCGGTGCGATAGGATTCGGGATGGAACTGCACGCCCTCAATCAGAAACTTTTTGTGACGAAGGCCCATGATGATGCCGTCATCGGTCGTGGCCGTTATCTTCAAGCTCGATGGTAGCGACTCCTCTTCCACGTGAAGCGAGTGGTAACGCGTGACTTCCAAAGGATTCGGCAAACCCTTGAAGACCCCTTTGCCATCGTGTTTAATACTCGAGGTCTTGCCGTGCATCATGCGCGGCGCTCTCGTTACTTTGCCACCAAAGACCTGGCCAATCGCCTGATGCCCAAGACACACTCCGAGGATCGGAATCTTGCCGGCGAAGGTCTTTATCGTTTCGAGAGTCACTCCGGCTTCGTCCGGGTTTCCAGGACCTGGAGAGATGACGATAGCCATCGGTTTCATCCTGGCAATCTGAGCAGTTGTGATCTGGTCGTTGCGGACGACTTTCACCTTCTGCCCAAGTTCCGACAGGTATTGATCGATGTTGAAGGTGAAAGAATCGTAGTTATCGATGAGAAGAATCATGCTTTCACCTCCGCAGCGGCAGCCACAGCTGTGCGAACGGCTTTCGCCTTGTGCAGGACCTCAGCGTATTCCTTCTCCGCCTGCGAGTCCGCGACGACTCCCGCACCAGCTTGCGCGTAGCCCATTCCATCTTTGAGATAAAGGCTTCGGATGGTGATGCAGGTGTTCAAATCCCCACCGAAATCCTGGCAGATGACCGCGCCACCGTAAGGGCCGCGGCGACTCTGTTCAATGGAATTGATGATCTTCATCGCTTTGATTTTAGGAGCGCCGCTCAAGGTTCCTGCTGGAAAACAAGCCCCGAGCGCATCCCATGGGGAAAGGCCTTTTTTCAGATTGCCGCTGACCCGGCTGACAAGATGCATAACGTGAGAATAGCGTTCGACCTGCATGAAGCTTTTGACTTTCACCGTTCCCGGCTGACTCACCCGCCCGATGTCGTTTCTACCGAGATCGACCAGCATAAGATGCTCGGCCCGTTCCTTGACGCTTGCGAGGAGGTCACGTTCCAGCTTTTGATCGGCTTCCTCATCCTTACCACGCGGTCTTGTCCCAGCAATGGGACAACTCTCGACCTGTCGCGCCTGGGTGCGAATTAACATCTCCGGAGACGAACCCAGAAGAGTTTCATCACCGAACTGAAGGTAATAGAGGTAAGGCGAGGGATTGATCATGCGAAGAATGCGGTAGATCAAAAATGAGTCTGACGCTACAGGGAAACGAAAGCGCTCGGAAAGAACACATTGAAAAATATCGCCCCGGCGAATGTGTTCCTTGATCTTCTTCACCCCAGCGATGAACCGATCCTTACCCATCTCCGATTCCGCTGCTATGGGTTCGATCGTCTTGAGCGCTGCGAAAGAGAGGTCCAAAAACTCCTCAGCACCGGCAGTCTTCATCAAGCGGGATTTGATCTGGACGAGAGTATCGCAGGCTTTTCTATAGGCTTGATCCATCTCTGCATCCTGAGCGATCAATTGCACAAGATGGAGGCGGTGACGCAGCCGGTCAAAGATCAGGATCGTCTTAAAGAACATAAAATTGAGATCGCTGCTGCCGTAGCTCTTGTCCGAATAAGGAATATCTTCAAGAAAGCGTACGCAGTCATAGGCAAAGTAACCGAGCGCGCCGCCCATAAAGGGAGGGAGTTCGGCAATTTTAGGGCTGGAGTAGCGGCGAAGATATTCTCCGATCTTAGGGAAACTGGTCTCAGCTTCCTCAATCGTATCCTTGTCGAAATCGTGGAAAGTAAGCTTGCCCTCTTTACTCACAAGCGATGCAAAGGGATCAATTCCAAGAAAGGAATAACGGCCCACCTGCTCGCCACCGTCCGCACTCTCAAGGAGAAACATCTTCTGCGCCCCAGTCGCCCTGAGTCTTAAAAAAGCGTTTACTGGTGTCATCGCATCGGCCGGCAATTCGAGGCTCACGGGCAAAAGCTTGGTCCCGTCGCCAATGACTGACAGCTCTTTCAATGCTTCCAGGCTCGGATAGAAATGCACAGGACCTCCAGGGCGAAGCTTAAAATCGGAAAAATCTTCGGCGAGGATTTTTCGTTTCACCATCTTATCAGCTT
>SEDW01000650.1 GCA_004193325.1 Pseudomonadota bacterium
GCGGCGCTGTCTTCGATCTCATATTCGCTGCCATCCCTTGATATAAGCAGCGTATCCTTATCGAGAATCTGCACGCTTTTGGTTCGAAGAACGGCCTCGATCGGGCTTTTCGCAGGCTGGCGACTCTCACGATTGATAATCTTGAACACTTCTCCGACGGGGCGGCCTACGGCTTCTTCCATAGTGAAGCCAGTGAGTGACTCCGCAACCCGGTTCATAAACAGTACAGGACGACCATCCTCGGCACTTACCGAAATCACTGCGTCCCCGATACTGCGCAGCATCGTGGACAGCTCCTCCGAACTCCGCTTGGCCTGGCGCTCGGAATATTCTCTGCGAGAACTCTCCACACGGCGATCGACCACATGTTTGAGCGTTTTTTTCATGATGGAGATAAAAGCGGTCTCGTTCGATTTGGAATCTTTGGTCTGGAATTGGAGAATGGTTACGAGCAGACAAACCTCGGGATCGTGGCTCGACACCAGATGAGTTTGAATCAACTCAAAGCGATCTTTGATTTTGGTCTTGGCGTAGGCTTGGCAGAGTTCGGGATTCAAGCGATCCTCGGGGAAGGATCCATCGATGTTCAATTTCTGCAAAGTATCCTGGATGATTTCTATGAGATCCACGTCCAAGGACGGCGCAAAGGTTTCGTAGGTATGATTTTGTGCAAGACTAATGCAGACCTGCACGTTGTCTCCCAACTCCATTTCGATTTCGTTGGCCACTGTCGTAATAAGCTTGCGGATAGGTTCGTTGCTGAGCGCTATCTCGAGAGCATACTTGTGCCCTTTGAGATCAAGAATGGGATCAGAGCCAAGGGTTTTAGCTGCAGCTTGAGCTCTCGAAGCTACGTTTGCATCCACGAATGAAATTTCAGCATTGCTGGCGCCTTCAACTGGGGCCGGATGCTGGGAGAAGGTGAGAAATTCCTTGGTTGCGTTAAGGAGGCCGCCCTCCATGAAGCGACTGAAGAGGCGAAAGGTCTGAGCACTCAATGTGCCTGCAGTTTCGCTATGATCGAGGATGGTTTCGCGGAGGAGGGCAAATTCCAACGCGAGGTCCGAAAGACTGTAGTTGGGACTCATCGATCGCTGGAAGCCATGACTTTGCGCAAGCTCCAAGCCTTTGACAAAGTCAGAGTGCTCGGCCTCACCCTTAAATATTTCGACAAGACGATGCAAAATCTGGGGAACGTGATCCCGAATATAAGCTTCACATTCGACTTTGGCCGCTGAGATATTACTCTTGACGCGATCTATCCAAACCTTCTCGATCGAGGGTCGGTTCAGTTCGATGCACTGCGCGAAATCAGAATTGGAAAGTACTTTTTCAGAATGCATTCGTGGTCTCAGACGCAATGGAACCTGTGGGAGGTTCGAAGTTTGAGTCAATCGTCGAAATGGATTGGGAAGGTATTCAAGTTGCTGGCTTGAGTAGTAGAAATAGAGGAGGTTTAGGGCGTCAGCAAGGGCAAACGCTTAAGTTTGAAAAAATTGATGGGTAATTGTTTTAGAAGGTCATCATTTGTTATAAATACGCTTACATATGTTAAATTGACATAACAAAAAAGCCTCTCCAGAACGTTGGAGAGGCCAAAAGATATTTTAATTGAAAATCACTTGTTCAATAAGGCGTCAGGGCACAAAAGGTGACTGTACTAAGAAAGCGGCACTGTCCCTTAGCGCGTAGCGATGATTCGACTCGTCTTGGTCGATGAGACGCTTTTCAGCTGAAGCTTGCTTCCATTCAGATCGAATTCCACCCTATGTTCTCCGACATTCGCAAAGTCGACGTCAAAATTTGGACGGTTGGCGCTGGTAAGAAGATCGTATTTACCGCCGTTTCTAACCGTTTCATCTTTTGCACCAGGAACGAAATCGAGAAAGCTCAATTCGCCTTTAGAACTGCCATCAACTACGGAAAGGACACACTTGTCTTTCATATTGCTGGCAATTGCCGGAATAGAAAGAACGAAACGGCCAGGGGCGACTTCATGCATTTCCGATTTCTCACTAAAATCCATGCTCCGACTTTCGCAACGGAAGTAGACTTTCGCGGTTTTCTTATCAAAAAGCGGCTCACTCTGTTCGGCGGCCACTGCAGTAGATGTCACGCTAAGGCTAAGCAAAATGCGTAAGCTGAATATTAGTTGTCTCATCTTCGTGCCCTCAAAGTTGTGTGTCCCAAGGGATGCGTCTGTTTGCACGCTGCCCTCAGAGAGTACAAAGCAATAAGCTTGCCAAGTGAAAATTGTTTAGCAGAGCTAAAGGGCACGAAGATTCTTCATCAATAATGAACCCAGAGCCGATTGCTCGGCGCTGGGATAGAGAAAGACCGCAATTTGATACAGTCAGCTGTAGGGGGGAGTGTCCACTTAGAGCGCTTCGTGACGATCGAAATCATAAGAGGATCAGTGAGCTTTAGAATAATTGGCCCGAGAAGAGTTCCTACGCAGGCAATCATCCCGAAAAAACGTTGCTTGAACTGATCCGAAAAATAAA
>SEDW01000651.1 GCA_004193325.1 Pseudomonadota bacterium
TCCCCGGACCCAACATAACTAAAGGCAGGCCTTACCGCGTGCACAAGGTGCAGGGGTGCATGGAGTTTTTTAGCGAGAAAGCGAGCTGTATTCAAAAGACTAAGATCACTCTCGTCGAGCTTCAGTCCAGCAACAATAGCTTGAGATTTATTGACGTGATGTTGCATAGGGACTCCTGGAGAGAAAAAGGTTTCTCTACAGCTAAGCAATTCCCAGACCAGTTTTTAGGCATTGCTGTCCCGGTAAAAAGCCTTTGTGGAAATATTAAGGCCTTCATTTATCAGTTCATTTTTAGAGGCGATTCGGCAGCGGAGGGTAGGGGAAGAGGGCCTGTATCTTTTTCCACACAGGCCTCTGAAGGTTCAAAGCTTCGGCAATCTGTGACTTCAGATCTTTGACGGGAGTCTTCTTTCCGTCCAGTTCCGATAACCGCCGATCATGCTCCATACTCTTGTGTAACCCATCTTCTGCAGATTAAAGGCCGCCAGCGCCGAGCGATATCCGCCTCCGCAGTACAAGACGATCTCCGCATCCTTATTGGGAATCTTGAGCTCGATATCCCTTTCGATGACGCCTTTGGATATATGCATGGCTTCCGGCAAATGACCCGCCGCCCATTCTGATTCTTCCCGAACATCGACGAACTTAAAGTCAGCTTTGGCTTTTAATTTTTTCACAACTTCGTCCGCTTCGATCTCTTTGACTTCCTGCCGTACTTCGTCTGCAAGTTTTTCAAAACCGGGGCTGTGCTTCATCTCCATTCCTTCCGTTTGGATGTTTTATCCATCAAGACGTCAGAGAGCCGAACTGTGTCAACAAAAAAACTAGCCACTTCCGTTTGGATCTTGCAGGATTGGGTATCTTTTTTTTATGAATCGAATCTTTGCCGCTGACCGCTCTATGCGGGTTCTATCGGAGTATGAATGAAGCCCTATATCTATCTCTGGACTGTTGCTGGCCTTTGCCTCTCCATTCTGCCTATTCCGGACAAGCTTCAGGCCAAAACTCTGACGATTGATGAATTTCTGAACAGCGTTCGCGATGCGAATCCGAACCTTAAAATAGCCATGACCACGATCGAAGCCGGTGATCTCCGATCGACGTCGCCCGATATGGTTTTTTCTCCACAGTTTTTTAGCCAGGCGACACATTCAGTGGACAAAAAAGATTCGTCAAACCCATTGGCACCCGAGAAGATCGAGGCCACCGCCTTGAGTTTCGGCATACAAAAGCTCTGGGAATCGGGCCTTCAGTCTCAGATTGCCTATAACATGACCCGGGTGAATCTCGATCAGGCCAGCCTTCCCAATACGCTCAGCCTGCCCTTGAGCTTTCCCAACCCACTGATTCCCGGAACCCAGTTTAATCAGCTCGTCACGGTGAGTAACCCCTTGCTCGGCGTCCTGCCTCGCTCTGAATATACCGAGGCCCGCACCCAGCTCGATCTCGTTCAGCCGCTATGGAAAAATGCCGAAGGGCGGGACTATATTCTCACCCGGGACTCGACGCTTGCCAAGATCTCCATGCAGCAGATGGGGGAGCGCTACAAGGTGAAGAGTCTCATCGCTCAGGCTGAGAATATTTACTGGCAGCTTGCCCTGGCCCAGGAAGCGGTTCGAACGCAGGAAGGCAGCATCGAACGCTTCCGAAAGATTAAGCAGTGGGCCCAAAATCGCGCCACGAGTCAGCTCGGCGATCGCGCCGACGTTCTCCAGGCGGACTCCGGTCTGAGACTTAAACAGTATGAACTCGAGACAGCCAAGAAAGACCGCAATGCCCTCCAGCGAGTCTTCAACACGCTCCGTGGAGTCGAAGGCGATCAGGTGGAATCGGATCTAGTGGCGCTCGGCAGCCAGGCTCTGACCTTTGATAAAACGGAGGCAAGCGCGAGCGATGGCGAAGTGAAAAGGCTCGACGTTGAGATTGCCAAGCAGGCTTCGAAGCTCACTGAGATAGAAGTGGAACAAAGCCGCGAAAAGTTTAAGGGTCAGGTGGATGTCTTCGGGTCCGTGGCTCTGAACACCCTCGACCGGACTCCTGAAGAAGCTCTCAAACACTCGGTAAACACGGATCATCCGACCTACGTGGTTGGCGTGAAATTTTCCACCCCGCTCGATCACGGCATCATCAATCGTGATCGCGAAGGGCTTATCAAGATGAATCAGGCATCGAAACTCGATCAGGAATTAAAACAATTCAATGCGCGGCAGGACTGGGCTGATCTGCAGTCTCAATTGAAAGAAGCAAGGATCCGCCTCAACCTCGCGACCGATCTCGAAAAGGCTCAGAAAGAAAAACTCGCCTACGAGCGCGAGCGGCTGTCGATTGGCCGAACGACGACCTATCAGATCCTCATGTTCGAACAGGATTATGCCAATTCCCAACTTGCGACGATTAAATCGAAAGCCGACATCCTCGGCATTTTAGCCCGGCTCAAATCCTTTGGAGATGCCACATGAATTTAGCCGAACTCTCCATCAAGCGGCCCGTTCTCATCACGTCCTAAAGAGGTTGAGACTCTGATTTCAAAGGTTCTTGAAGAGCAGATCGCCTCCGTGCCTGGTCTCAAGGCCGTTCGGTCGATGAACCGCGAAGGCCTCAGTATCGTGAGCGCGGAGTTTACACTCGAGACAGATGTAAAGTATGCGGAGCAGCAGATCAGGGACAAGGTCTCGTCGGCCAAACACAATCTGCCAAGCGATGTCCTCGATCCTCTGGTTCGAAGGCTCGATCCAAGCGAGCAACCCGTGTCGATCATTTCTCTCCAGGCTGACCTGAGTCCGACCGAACTCTTCGATCTTGCCGATCGCACAATTCGGCCGAGTTTCGAACAAATTCCTCAAGTCGCTCTCGTGGAAATCGTCGGCGGCCGGAAAAGGGAAGTTCACGTCGTGCTCGATCGGGCCAAACTCAAACAGCATGAACTCTCCGTTTCCGTCATCGCCCAAAGGCTTAAGGCTGCCGGGATGAATATTCCGGCCGGCAAAGTCACCGAGGGCCAGCGCGATTCCATGTTCCGTACCCTTGGCGAATTTGCGAACCTCAATGAAATCGGCGCGACAGTCGTGAACTTTCTTGGGAACGAAGTCCCCGTGCGCATCCGTGATATCGGCGAAGTCAAAGACGCGATGAAGGACGAAGTAAACCGAACCTACTACAACGGCAAGCCCTCGGTCTTTATCCTGATCCATCGGCAGTCCGGTGCCAACACACTCGCCGTCGTCAAAAACGTGATGAAAAAATTGGACGAGACCAAGCTCAAAATCGCCGAATTGAAGGGCAAACCGCAACTCAACCTCATTCGCGATGGTTCCAAGATGATTCGGGACAACGTCGACGACGTTCAGGAATCGATAGTGCTCGGCATCATCCTCACAATCATCGTTGTGTTCTTCTTCCTCGGCAGCGCCCGATCCACACTGATCACGGGTCTGGCGCTCCCGAACTCCCTTCTGGGCGCCTTCATCCTCATGCAGATCTGTGGCTTCACGATCAACGTCATGACTTTGCTCGCGCTCAGTCTGGCCGTCGGTCTTCTCGTCGATGATGCAATCGTTGTTCGGGAAAATATTTTCCGGCACATTGAAATGGGTGAAAAGCCTGCCATTGCCGCTTATAAAGGAACTGTGGAAGTAACCCTTGCCGTCCTCGC
>SEDW01000053.1 GCA_004193325.1 Pseudomonadota bacterium
CGAAGTAATTCATAATCCCGATTCAATATCCATCTCGAACATTCGCTCCTGCCTGAAATCCTCAGGCAGCTCAGAGCCTTGCGAAAATTCTCAAAGATAAGGCTTCGCAGCTTTCTATCATGGACTGCTATGACCAAAGGGAGCGCTTGTAACGTTCCGCGTTTGGAGGTCGTTTTTTATGTCCAAGGTACCCTCTCAGTCTCAAACTCATCCCTGGCTAGCAGGCGAATGGCCTGAATATGATCGTCTGCACAATAATATGTCGGTAGAGACTCTCGTCATCGGAGCGGGCATCGCCGGCCTAACCACCGCCTATCTCCTCGCCAAGGAAGGTCGCGACGTTGCGGTCATCGACGCATCGCAGCCCGGCGACGGTGAGACGGGAAATACGTCGGCACACCTATCCTCGGCTCTCGACGAGCAATTTTATAAGCTGGAAGAACTCTTTGGCGAAGAAGGCTCCCGCCTGGCTGCTAAGTCGCATCGCTCGGCGATCGATGCCATTGAGGCGATCTGTGAGCAGGAGCAGATCGAATGCCAGTTCGAACGAGTGGATGGCTATCTCTTTGCTGCCAAGCCATCCGACGACGATTCCATCAGCAAGGAATTCGATGCCGCCAAACGTGCTGGATTCGAAGGTCTCGAGCTTGGCGCGAAGATTCCTTTCGCAGGATTTAGTGATGCCCTCTCGCTACGCTTTCCGCGTCAGGCTCAGTTTCAACCCATCTTGTACTTGCAGGGTCTGGCCCGCGCGGTCAAAAAACTCGGCGTGAAGATCTATGGCTACTGTGAAGCCGTGGAGATCGAAGGCGACACGCTGCTCAAGGTCCATACCCGGGATAACTTTGTTATCAAGGCCCAGCATGTGGTGATGGCGACCAACACACCCTCGAACAATCGCTTTGCGATTCACACGAAACAAAGCCCCTATCGCACTTACGTTGCGACGTTCGAGATTGCGCCTGGAGCCATTCCCAAAGGCCTATATTGGGATTCGGAGGACCCTTATCACTACGTCCGGACTCAGGACATCAATGCGAATCAGTCCCTACTCATCGTTGGCGGTGAAGATCATAAAGTCGGGCAGGAAGAAGACGCCGAAGCCTGCTGGGCCAAGCTCGAGTCGTGGGTGCGCGCCAATATTCCAGAGGCCGGCGCTCTTGTGAAGAAATGGTCGGGGCAAGTGATGGAGCCGGTCGATGGATTGGCCTTCATTGGTCGAAATCCGGGCGACAGTCACGTTTATATCGCGACGGGTGACTCAGGCCATGGTCTGACTCACGGGACGATTGCAGGCCTTGTTTTGAGCGATATGATCATCGGCAACAACAATCCTTGGGAAGCTCTTTATTCGCCAAGCCGAATTAACACGCATGCAGAGTCGATGAAGGAATTCTTCAAAGAGAATCTCAACGTCGCCTACCAGTACAAAGATTACTTCTCGCCTGGCGATGTGCCGAGTCTTGCGGATGTGCCGATTGGTGAAGGGGCGATTGTTCGTCACGGGCTTCGAAAGATCGCAGCTTATCGCGATCACAACAATGAGCTGCAGTGCCGCTCGGCGGTCTGTCCACACCTTGGGGCGATTGTGCACTGGAACAAGGCGGAGAAGACCTGGGATTGTCCTTGTCACGGCTCGCGGTTTAATACCGATGGCTGTGTGATCAATGGGCCGGCGGTGAGTGATTTGAAGCCGGTGTTTAAGGATGATCGGTTGGGTAATTATCCTTGAATCCTAAATGATACGAAAGGGCCAGCCCTTGGGGTTGGCCTTTTTTTTGCCTAACTAAGTTCAAGCGCCGCATCCGCTTTCCTTGGTGAGTTTAATAATTTCAAGAAAAATTCTATAATGCCAAAAAACCATTCCTAGATTGAGGCATTAATGAAATATGTGTCGAAGCTGCCCATGATCCTGCCATTGCTGATCTCTGGCCTTTCCTTGTTCCAAGCCGCCTGTAAGCACACTGCTTCGGGAAGTAGCACAATCAAACACAATGAAGGACAGCTGGTTTCATCGACTTATAAAGGCCAATGGCAGAAAGCCTCTGAGGCAATACTTACAGAGCATGGCGAAGACCTGACAAAGGTCTATCCCCCAAACAATTTAATGGCGAAAAGGTTACAGACCTGGGCGGATGCGATTCACCGCATCGTGATCGATAAGGAACCTGAGCTTGCCGGCACCAATCCACCTGTCATCGCTCTCTTTAATTCTGAAATCAGTAATGCTTACGCCTTTCCTTTGGATGTCTGTGGATCTACATCTGTTCTCGTAAAAGGCCCTTCCGAAGATGAAGTCATAGACAATGCGGAACCCTTTTCTTATGGAGACAGTCAGAGTGAAAGCTGTGTGAATCTCCAGGGAGGACCTAAGGCGGAAAGAGATCACCTGGCCTGGCGAATGAAAGCTAGGGAGGGTTGTGAAGTTTCTCTCACAGGTTCAGAAATCGTCTTGTCAAATTCCTGTTCTGATGGTGAAGAAAGCAGCCATCGCTACAAAGGCTTTAGAACTCAGGCAACGGCCGATAGGATCGTTGTCTATAGTGCATTAGCCGCAAGCCTCGATGAAGACATGGTGGTCGGCGCACTCGCCCATGAGTTGGCTCACTATTATCGCAGTCATGCTTTTGCGCAGGAAAGCCCAGGACTCTACGATTACCTCTACAAGATCGGCAAGACCAATTCGAGTTCAAAACCAGATAAAATCCAAGACAATGATCCTTTGCATGATCTCGCTGCGAAATGGAAAACGTTTGCTTCCACAGATTTAATTGTTTCTTTGCCGGGACAAAAGTTGAATGGAATTTTCGCTAAGGATGCGATGAATATTGTGGATACCTCCCTTCAAAACGGTGGGCCATTCTGCTCAGCAGGCGCAGACTGTAAAGCAGCTTGTGAGCCTTTAATCAAAAATCTTGAATCGGGCTATAACGGACGACTTGAACCGGTTCTATGGGGACAGGATTATACCGAAGGTGGGACAGCCATCTATCGGCAATACGAGACTGATTTTCAAAAATGCGCTCTTAAACTCGATGCATCAAAGTATTCTGTGTCCTTTGAAAGGTCCACAACAAGCGCCTTGCATGGCTTGGCCAACACACCCGACCTTAAGCCACGAAAGAGCGAAACACTCTGGGATATTCTCCTAAGGGCTAGCAGCGAAATCGAGCCCACTCTTAAAAAAATCCATTCGGAAATGCTTGCAACGGGTGACCTTGCGACCAAAAGTGGTCTGGGCTGGTATACGGAAGAACAAGAGGCCGACGAACTTGCAGCAGAATTTCTAGTGCGACTAGGTTTGGATCCAAAATCTTTAATCACAAACAACATCTCTGCGGCGGTAAAGGCTAATCCCAAAGAGGGTAAACTGTGCGAAGCTAATTTTAAAAACGGCTTCCCCGCTCCTGTGTCCCTCGAAGGATTGGCCGATAATCATCACGGGAATTGCTTTCGCGCCTACAACATTTATAACGAGCTGAAGGCTCATGCCCTTTTCTATGAGAGCATCCGTGCGAAGAATCGTCCAGTAGTCCAGAAAAATATCACCTGGAGCGATGCCGTAAAATCTTTGCAGAACTGAACGTTGAAGGAAACTTTAACAAAAAAGCCAGCATAACTGCTGGCTTTTGACGTCTTAAATAATTAAATCTTCACACCCTGATTCGACTGAATCCGCTTCACAATATCCGAAGTCGACAGTCCCGGCACAAAGGGAATTCGCTCCACCTTGCCTCCCGCTTCCAAAACAGTATCCGCACCCACGATCTGATGAATCTCGTAGTCAGCACCCTTCGCCAGAACATCCGGCATCAACTCTTTGATGATATTCGCCGGCGTTTCTTCATCGAAAGCCACCACGTAATCCACACACTCGAGGGCAGCAAGCATTCGCATGCGCTGCGCGAGGGGAACGATAGGTCGCGTTTCACCCTTCAATTTCCGAACCGACGCATCAGTGTTGACTGCGATGACCAAGAGATCACCATTGCCACGCGCTTCTTCGAGATAACTGATGTGACCAGCGTGAAGGAGATCAAAACAGCCGTTGGTGAAGACAACCTTCTTCTTACGCTTACCGATGCGGCCCAGCGAGTGCTTCAGCTGACTCAAGTCCTTGACCTTGCTCGACGTCGATCGAAAGCCCACCGTGCGGGCCTTGTCAGCCAGGGCTTCGATCAGCTCTTCACGATAGATCGGCTGCGTACCCCACTTCTCAACGACTCGTCCCGCTGCAGCGTTGGCCAGAGCCATCGCTTCGCCAAGTGTTACCTTAGCGCCCAATGCTAGAGCCATGATCGAGACCACAGTATCGCCGGCACCGGACACATCAAAGACTTCACGCGCTTTCGCAGGAAGCTGATTGAGTTCGCCCGTCTTAGAATTGAGCCCAAGCATTCCCTCGGGACCGAGAGTCACCAAAATATTGTCGATGTTATATTGCCTAGCGAGTTCCGTTGCCATTTCTTTGGCAGGCCAGTTGACATTATTTTCCCAGCCCAAAGCCTCACAGGCTTCTTTGCGATTGGGCGTGACTAAAGTCGCTCCCGCATACATCGCATAATCTTTCCCTTTGGGATCGATAACAACAGGTGCGTTACGTGAGCGACCAAGCTTGATGAGGCGCTGCATAAATTCTTTTGGAACACCGCCCTTGCCGTAATCACTCAAGACCAGAACATCCCACTTTTGTGCTTCTAAATGAGCATAGAGTGCATCCTGAGTTTTATTGGAAATGGATTTAACCTCTTCCCAATCGATACGCACGAGCTGCTGATGATTAGCCGTGATGCGCGTTTTTTTAATCGTCGGACGATCACCTTCGGAAAGAATTCCGCTGGAATCAACGCCATCGTTTGAAAGAATCTCTTTGAGTTGGTTGCCTGCCTCGTCACGTCCGCAGACGCCGATCATCAAAGCGTGACCGCCAGCAAGCTGTATATTACGAGCGACGTTTGCGGCACCGCCGGCTGTGACAGAGCTGCTCCTTACGAGATGGACGGGAACAGGAGCTTCGGGAGAAATCCGATTGACGACGCCATCGAGATATTCATCCAGGATCAAATCCCCGACTACCGCCACGGTTACTTGCCGTTCGTCCCAAGGTAGCTTGATGTCGCTCATATATAAGACCTAACCTACTAATTTTTCGACAAAATATTTGCATTCGAGCCCTATCCTAAACCCTAGGCTCATTCAAGTCAAATACATGACGCCATGTCGAGACAACGTCAGTCCTTTGACTCCCAGAATCCTGACCCCCTGACGGTATTTTGGCGATGTCAAAGTTTAGATAACGATTCAAGGCTTTTATTTCCTGGCACGTGAATTGCTTAGGGAAGCCTATATATTTAATTCACGACTATAGAGTTCACACGAATGCGCTTATCACATGCCGCACGATGGATCCTTTTGCGTCTTGTTCTGTTATGCGTAGGCATTCCAGAATTGACTGGCGCGCCGCGCTATAGTCAAACCGTGATCACTTTCCCGGAAGACCGCCCCTTTGAGTACTCCTACGAACCTAAGACAAGGGCTCTCGTACTCGAATTTCAAAACACTCACCCGTCCGAACTCGAAGCTCTTTACGAATACGACGATTCCATTATTCGCCGCGTATTGGTCAAAGATCTTGGTGGTGTAGGCAGCGAAGTCAAACTCATTCTCCGTGATGACAAGATCAAGGTCATGGTCAACTCCTACAAGGAGCCGTTCCGTGTAACCCTCGATTTCTTCGATCCTGAGTATCGCCAGACGATCGATCCTGCGACTGGACTTCCGATCCTTCCGCCGCCGCAAAACGTTGCCGTAGCTGAATCTGCGGCTCAGGGAGAAAACGCTTCCGCTGCTTCTCCCCCTGCTCGCGAAGGAACCACCGGCGGAGCGATCAATGTGACGATCGCGAGCTCTTCGGGTAATAAGGCCTTCGCTTCTTCAGGAGCCCACCGCCTCGTCATTCCGCAAAACGATACGAGCATCAAAACCGCCCAGGACATGCTGGGCAAGGTCAGCTCCTTACCAGAGGGCATTGGCAACTCCTGGAAAACCTTTCCTCCCTACGTCTATCGCCTTCAGACAGCAGAGCTCAAAACCGGTAAGAACTACGACGCCTGGATCAAGCAGAACACAACGCAGGCCATGAGTTCTCACGAAGCGATGGCTCAGTATGCAGGCCAACTCTACGACTTCGGACACGAAACACGGGCTCTTATGGTTTACCAAAAGATCCTGGCCGAAAACTCCTCAATCTTTGACAAGCAGCCTGATTCCTTGTGGAAACTCGCAGAAATTCAACTGGGTCAAGGCAACTTCAGTCTCGCTCAGGGTTACTACGAAGCTCTTCAATCGAAGCATCCGGATAGCCCGCTCTCGTCCCTCGCTGCTCTTCGTAAACTTGATATTCGCGCGATAAAGGCGAGTCAGAAACAGAAGATCGACGATTTCGAAACTTTGAACGCAGAAGCCTCCAACATCCGCGTGACTCCAGCGAACCAGGCCCACGTAGCTGTTCGTAAAGCGTTTTGGGGAATCGATAAAGCTCAGCAAAAGACAATGATTCCTGAGTACATCAATCCTCCAAGCGTCGATGCCGAAGTCGCGGCAAACCTGGAAGACGCAAGGAAAGTTTCGGACAGCCCACGCACTTCCTTTTTGATCGACAGCATCTTGCTCTCACAAAAAATCGATTCGAATGCCTGGACGCCTGATACTGCCGCTTTCGCCGGCGCCTACTTCGAAAGATATCGGGGCAAAGCTACAGAGCCTTATCGCACACAGCTCCTGAATAAGAGCGAAGCCACTCTTCTCAAGACGATCGATAAGAGCCTCGCGAATCAGCAATACACAGAGATCGTTTCGATTATTGAGAGTCTTCCGAAATCACTTGAAGAGCTTAAGAATCGATCGAACGTGAGCTGGGCTGCTGCTGAAGCCTACAGAAGACTCCAACAACCCGCCTCGGCGGTTCCGTTTTATGAAAAGGCTCTGGCTGCAAGTCAGCTCAAACCCAATCAGTTCCGTGCTGCTTTCTGGTTAGAACAAAGTCTGATTACGAATGCAGGCATGGCTTCGATCAAGGGTGACAAGAAACAAGGCCTCAGTTCAAAGCTCAATTCCGCGGATAAAAAGGTCTGGGATATTTGGAAAAGCCTGAAAGACGAAGAAAAGCGTAAGAGCTTTACAGAAGTCCAGGCTGAACTCGAGGACAACGTCAGGAACTCCATTGCTGTCAAGAGTTCCCCACAAATTTTACTTGAGATCCTTGGCCAAGATCTTGCAACGAATGTAGCAACACCAGATAAGAGCGTCAATGGTTCGACGGCAGGCTCACAGCCTACGGTAAAGATGATTTACCTACTCGCCGACCTTGGCAAACGCTTCAAGGAGCAGGGACTAGCTGCTGAAGCAAAGAAAGCGCGCCAGCTGCTGCGCAAGCTCGATATCAAATCGGTGCAAGCGGACAAGGAAGCTCTCACGGTCTGGACCAATGAGCTGACGAAGCTTGCAGAAGAATACCGCGAAGGCAACGACTACCTGGAAGCAGGACGGATCTACGCACTAACGGGAAGCAGCAACAATCAATGGGAAGGTCGGGCAGAGGCACTCTACAAAGGTGGATTACTGCTCTTTAGGTCAGGACGAAGAGATGAAGCGCTCGCTGCCTTCAAAGAAGCAGCTGGTGATGGAAACAATCTTCTCTACGCGGAATTGGCTAAAAAACGACTTGAGCAACTCAAGTAACAGGGGGTTTATTGATGAGTCATACGAAGAGTAACAGTGCGATTGCCCATGATTTTGAAGAGAGCAAAGTTAGTTCGCAAGACTACCTGAACTATCTCCAAGAGAAGCAAAAACGTGAGCGCCTGTTGGCTGCAAATCCTCAAGCTCCCACAAACTTCATCTTTGCTGATGAAAAAATGCTTCGCATCCGCGAAATCATCAAGCAAATCGCTGATGCCAATGTTCCTGTCCTAATCTCCGGTGAATCAGGAACAGGCAAAGAAGTTATCGCCCGTATGATTCATATGAGCAGCAACCGTAAAAGCGATCCATTCGTTGCGGTAAACTGTGCGGCTCTTCCTCCTACCCTTCTCGAAAGCGAACTATTCGGTTTCGAAAAAGGTGCCTTTACAGGCGCTCATCAGCAACACGCTGGCAAGTTCGAGCAGGCAAACCACGGTACACTTCTCCTCGACGAAGTGACTGAAACCGATCAAGGCCTCCAGGCTAAGCTCCTCCGCGCTCTTCAAGAGCAGGAGATCGAGCGTATCGGCGGCAATGGCCCGATCAAAATCGATACCCGTATCATCGCAACAACCAACCGCGACATCGCGCGTTCGGTTAAAGATGGTCGCTTCCGTCAGGACCTCTTCTATCGCCTTTATGTGATTCATCTCGAAATCCCACCCCTTCGTGATCGTCCTAAAGACATCGAAGTCTTGACTCGCCACTTCCTCAAGGCATTTAGCCTTCAGTTCAAAGGCGAAGCAGCGACACTCACAGCTGATGCTATGCAAAAGCTTTTGAAATACTCCTGGCCAGGAAACGTTCGTGAACTCCAGAACGTTATCCAACGCGCAGTCTTGATGACTCAAGGCAACACCGTCACTGCTAAAGAATTCGTTCTTGAGCAGAAGAAAGTGGACGAAGATCTTGAGTGGGTTAAGCACCTTCCAATCGGTCAAAAAATGCGCGAAGTCGAAACTCAATTTATCCTTGAGACACTTCGTACCCATAACGGTAACCGAACACATTCGGCTAAAACCTTGGGAATCAGCCTCCGTACCCTTCGTAACAAGATCAACGAGTTTGTTCTTGAAGGCCATGAGGTTCCCCAACCAACAACAGGTAAAGCACTATGAGTGGAAGCCTAATCGGGGGTTTATTTACCCGCGGCGATTACGTGAAAATGGGCGCTCTAAACCAGCGCCTTGAGAGACAGCAAGTTATCAACTCCAACGTTGCGAACTCTGAAACTCCTGGTTATCGAGCGATCGGTTACGATTTCGAAGAGCAGCTTCAGGCTCTCTCCGGAGGAGAAGATAATGTTCCGATGAAGGCTTCTGACCCACGTCACTACATAAACGGAATGGCGGAAGCCGATGGGACGATTACTCCCGAAGTTTATGTAAGACCCACTGAGAGTGTTGGCCAGGACGGTAACACGGTGGATGTTGACCAGGAGATGGCAGCGATGGCAGAGAACCAGATTCTTTACAACGCGACGGTCGAACTGATTAACAAGAAAATCGGCACTCTCAAATACGCGATACAAAATGGAGGTCAAGGATGAGTTTTTTCAAAGCAATGAATGTTAGCTCTTCAGGACTCGCCGCTCAACGCGTGCGTATGAACGTCCTTTCGTCTAACCTTGCCAACGTTAACACCACCCGTACTCCAGAAGGTGGTCCTTACAAGCGCGAAGACGTGGTCTTTTCCGCCACCAACGCCAGCGACTTCGAGAACTTGCTCGACGAAGATTACGGCACCGAACTCAAAAAGGTTCAGGTTGTCGATATTCACAAGGATACCAAGGCACCACGCATGGTCCTTGATCCATCACATCCGGACGCAAATGCAGACGGCTATGTAGCGATGCCTAACATTCAGACCATGACTGAAATGGTTAACATGATCGCCGCAACCCGCGCGTTTGAAGCCAACACCACGGCGCTTAACTCGGCCAAAAGCATGGCGAGCACAGCAATCACAATCGGCCGCGGCTAATAGCTAGAGGGACATCACAATGAGTACCATAGGTTCAGGCTTTAAATTCAATGACTCGATGATGGGTCAACTGCGCGACATGAAAAACAGTGCAAAGATGGAAATGCCCGGCGCGGGCCAGACTGAAGGCAAGTCCAGTTTTATGGACCACCTGAAGAAAGCCATCGAAGAGGTCAATACCGATCAAGTGACTGCCGATAAAAAGGCGACCGACCTTGCCAACGGTAAAGACACCAACATTCATGAAACGATGCTTGCATCGAGTGAAGCGGAACTTAGCTTCAACATGATGGTTCAGGTCCGTAATAAAGCGCTGCAAGCGTATCAAGAAATTATGCGGATGCCTGTCTAATCTTTCTAGGAGTGCCGGATGGAAAAGTTTAACGAGTTCTTTCGCCTCTTCTCAGAACGCATGAAGGGCTTCTGGGGTTCCCTGAACGGACCCAAGAAGATCGGTATCATGGCGGCTGTGGCATTGGTAATCGGCGGCTCAGCGACGCTTCTCCTCTCGCAAAAACAGACATCGAAAGAATACCTCTTTCTCAACATGTCTGAATCCGACAATCAGGAAATCGTGGGCGAGTTGAAAAAACTCCGCGTCACAGATTTCATGATGGATAGCAAAGGCATTCTCGTCGCTGCGGACCAGATCATTCCCCTGCGCCTCAAACTCGCGCAGGAAGGCATTCCAAGCCGCGGAATGATCGGCTGGGAGAAGTTTGACGACAAAGACTTTACTCGCACAGAATTCGAACAAAACATTAATAAACAGCGTGCTATTCAAGGTGAATTGGCCCGTACGATCAGCTCGATCGAAGGCATCAACTCCGCCCGCGTGTCGATCGTTACTCCAAAGAAGGCTTTGTTTCAGGAAGATGAAATCAAGCCGACTGCGTCGATCTTTATCAAAACCGCTCCAAACGTAAATCTTTCAGCGAAGCAGATCAAGGGTATCGTTCACCTCGTCTCGCGATCGGTTGAAGGCCTTGTCCCTGACCAGATCACGATCGTCGATCAGGAAGGCAAAATGCTGACCAAGATTGAATCGGATGACCCAGCCTCGAAAATGACTCAGGAAATGCTTGGCTACCGCAGAAACGTCGAAGCCGAGATGATGAGCAAGATCAAATCCCTCGTGGGCCGCATCGTCGGTCAGGACCGTATCGACGCTAAAGTCGATATCGATGTCGACTTCACACAAGAAGAACAAAATATTCAGGATATCGATCCCGATCGCGTCGTCGTTCTCTCGTCGAACACGACCAATCAGGAAATGGCTGGCGGCGGATCGAATCCAACGGGTATCCCGGGCGCCAAATCCAACGTTCCTGGTGAACAGGAAGAACTCGCTGCCACCTCAATCTCGAATAAGAGCAAACGCGGCAGCGAACGCATCAACTACGAAGTCGCGAAGACCCAAAGACACAAGGTCCTTCCCGTCGGAAACATTCGCCGCATTTCAGTTGCAGTAATCGTCGATGGTTCTCAGCAGTATCCAGCGGATGG
>SEDW01000652.1 GCA_004193325.1 Pseudomonadota bacterium
CCGCAGCACTTGTCGATCGCCCGAACCACGATCGTTTTATCCGTCCCCGTCGCCCGGACCTTTATACAGCGGGCCTTAGGATCATAGGGCCCATCCCTCTTCCCAACTTTCGTCATGTCTGGAAATTTTGCGTGCAGCTTGATAGGAACCGCAGTCACCATGTGGTCAAAAGCGTCCGGATCGAGCCCAAAGGACGTTTTGCATGCGCTGACGCCGCTGTAGATATGGTATTTCGCGATGCCCTTGCCACTCATGTAGACTTTGCCATTATCGAAGTCCGCTGTCGTCTGGCAGCCGAGGAGAAGGAGGAGAAGGAGCAAGCCTCCCCCGAGGATTCTCGTGATCATAAGATCCTTATTTGGCCTGAGTCGTGGGTTCGCTGATTGCGGAAGGAGCAGTGACCTCGGATTTGGCTGCTTTTAAAGCCTCAAGCTTGGGTTTCAGAACGCGGGTGTAGACTTCCCACTCTTTGATGTAGGGCTTAGCCAACTGGTTGCGCATCGCATCGAGGGTCTTATAAGGCCATTCTTTTTGAAAGAAATTAACGAGCCAGACCGGAATCGAGCCCTTGGGATCGGCTTGATATTCAGCCTGCATGATCGTCTTGTCCCCGTCGGGAATCAAAACGTAACGGCCACGAATGATCTGACCCCTAACAAAACCCTCTTTTTCAGGCTCCCGTTTATCAGCCACAGATTTGACATCGATAACGACGGCACCAAGCTTTTCGTCCACAGAAAAATCGTTTCGAAAAACGAAATCACGATCGGAGGCTGGAAAAGGCAAGTCGAAGGCCGAGTACTGAATGTTGGACGAAGGCGGAATATCTTCGACCGTATGCGCAGCAAGAAAACGATTGATCCAGTCCGGCTTATGAGGATGGTCCACCATAATCCAGAGGATCTTGCCGATGGATGCATTGACAGTCGTCTCGCCAGCCACACCTTTCATGTCGGTTCCCGGAAAGCTCTTACGAAAGACCTTGATGCCATCGGTTTCCGAGACCGCCTCCCAACCGTCTTTGGCCCAGTCTCGGGCCTCGAGCCTCGGACTCAAATGAAATGCTAGGAGACCGACCAGGAGGGACTTATAGATAGACTGAAGAGACATGGTATACCTTTCTGTTAATCCTTCCGATCATACCTGCAAATTTCTGAAATGGTGAAGCAGGACTTGAGCATCGGCAAGGCGCAGAGCGAGTTACAAGGCGCGACTGAGAGATAATACTCGCTAAATGAGCGGCCAGAATACCACAAGCTCAAGCCCCGCGTTCCTTTCGGAATTAATTTTATGAAAAATTCATAAAACGCTGTGAGACCAGCCTTCTCCAGGAAGAGACAGTTAAAAGGTCTTGAAATTTCGTTATTTTATTTTGCGTAACGATAATCTCTCCTATGATTCCAAGATCATACAATTAATTGACCATGAATCTTTTTGGTATTAGGCCTTTTAACCAGAAATCATTTCCGTTAACTTTATGATGACCAGACAGCCTTAATTTTTTCATGAGTATGACTCAAGTCATTCTTTGAAGGCACAGCCGAGGGCAAGCATGAAGCGAGCAGTGGACGGTGACATTAAGATTCCCAAAGGCAAAATAAAGGCATCTGCACTCAAGGCGAGTGCAGCGCAAGGCTCCAAACGAAAGGCTCCTCCTTCGCTGACGGCGAACGAAGGTGCAAGTACAAATAGAAGCAGCAGCCGGGGCGCCGGCAAACGTCCCGCTCTCAATCTCAAAACTCCTACATCCGTCCACAGGCACGAAAACGAATGGGACCAACTCTCGCTCTCTAATAAAGATGAGATCGAGCAGCTCGTTGAAGTCCTGAAAATGGTGAAATCAGGCGATTTCACCGTTCGCTTCGATTATGAAAGAGGCGACATCCTCGGCCGCGCCGGCGAGCTCCTCAATGACATCATCGGTCTGAATGAACATCTTTCGAATGAACTCATCCGCGTCGGTAAAATTGTCGGTCAAGAAGGCCGAATGACGGAACGCGCCTCAGTAGGCCCTGCGAAGGGCGCCTGGGCGACGAGCGTGAACTCAGTCAACCAGCTGATCGGCGACCTTGTAGCCCCCACCAACGAGGTTGCACGTGTTATCACGGCGGTTGCTAAGGGTGACCTTTCCCAAAAGATGTTCCTTGAGATCGAAGGCCGCCCTGTTCGCGGAGAATTCTTCCGCATCGGCACCACAGTAAACTCCATGGTGGATCAGTTAAACTCCTTTGCAGCGGAAGTAACCCGCGTGGCGAAGGAGGTAGGTAACGAGGGCAAACTCGGCGGTCAGGCCGATGTGAAAGGCGTATCCGGCACTTGGCGCGATCTCACCGATAACGTGAACGGCCTCGCGGGTAACCTCACCGCTCAGGTACGAAACATCGCGAAGGTGACAACTGCGGTGGCGAAGGGTGACCTTTCGCAAAAAATCACCGTCGATGCTCGAGGCGAAATCCTCGAACTCAAAAACACGATCAACGTCATG
>SEDW01000653.1 GCA_004193325.1 Pseudomonadota bacterium
CAGACCGTGGTGCGCGAGGTTTACATAGATTCTTATCTTTCTGAGGTGCAGCAGCGTCCCATCACCCGTTTGAACGTTCCTTTCAACCTCTTCAACGCCGCCAATGCTGTGGTTCAGGTCGATGATGAGTCCAATACTAAAATTTCGTTTGAGTATCCCCTGCACGAAGGGATAACCTTTACGGGCAGTCTTGATCGTAAAGCGAACAAAAGAACCGATGCGGAAAACAATCTGCCGAAAGACACCGGCTTTGATTTGAAGTTCCGTTTCGGCTTTGATTAATATTGGAAGGCACTCGAATGGTGCTCGTGACGTTCCCGACTCTCAAAGGCCAGCTGAAGCGCCTTGGGTGGATCATCCTCTCGCTTTGCCTCGCCTCCGAAGCCTTTGCCCGAGGCTGGGAACTCAAAAGCAAGTCGGAGACTCTGCAGAAGTCTGCCGCCGAACTCCGTAAACAATTCCCAGAGATCAGAACTGCCGCCGACCTCGACAACCTTATGAATCAGTTTTCCGAAGCGAACTCCCTCGCCTTCGCCAATACCTACCTCGAAAATGACACGGTAATCATCGAAGCTGAGATCGCGAATGTGATACACAGCATCACCATCAAGACTCTGACCCGGGCGATTCGATTCGAGGTCGAAAGCAAGGTTGGCAAATATGTGGGACAAACCGATTCGGACGAACTCCGTAGACAGATCTCCGATGAAGTCCTGATCGATCTCAAGAACCGCAGTTTCTATCAGACCCGGCTCAAATTCATTCCCACTGAAGTCCCTAACGGAATAGCCTACGACCTCATCGTCGATGAAGGCCTGCCTTGCAAGGTCGCACGCATCGACACGACGTTTAAACTGCCGAAGAGGGTCTCAAATCCTTTCTCAGTGGGAATGGACTGCAACATCGGCGACATTCGGACGATGCTCTCCGAGCTCGAAAGCGATCTCGTCGCTGCGGGTTATAACCTGCAACGAATTCAAACGCCTGAGTTGATCTATGATAATGCGAGCAACACAGCGACACTCAAGATCGAAGGCAGCCTCGGCAAAAAAATTCGCTACAAAGTCTTTTCTGCCGTTAAGTCCGCCGGCGTTCTCTCCCTCGTCTTCAACGACAGTTTGAACAATCTCGACTCGAGCATCACCGATCCTGATGCGATGGCATCAGAACTCACCCGCAAATATCAATCGCAGGGCTATGACGATGCGCAGGTCTCCCGCGCGACTGTAACCAATCCCGATGATGAAACGATTGAATATCATTTTACCGTTGATCCGGGACCGGAATATCGCATCGTCGACGTGCAGTATGAAGGCATGCAGGCGATGACAGCCGATGATGCCAGCGACGCTATCGACATGAAGGCTAGCATCGGCAACGCGCCTTTATTCTCGCAGGATTTGGTGATCACGGCGCGGGAACGACTTCTCGGGCTCTATAAACAAATGGGCTACTGGGACGTTGGCATTTTTGAGCCGCGTATTATTAAAAACCCGAGCAATGGCGAAGTGAAACTCGTTTTTGTTATCCGCGAAGGCAAAAAGCGCGTCTTTGAACGGGCCATCGTCACGGGCAATACCGCGATCAAAACGTCAGACATCATGGATCTTATTTCGATCGAGGAGGGTGAGGCGCTCGATCGGCAGATTCTCGTCAACTTCGAAAAGCAGCTGAGAAACCTCTATCGACAGAAGGGTTTTCTCCACCTCCAGATCGCGGTCGATCTGCAGCAGAATCGTCAGCTTCGCGATGTTGAGACCAAGGTCATCATTCAGATCACCGAAAATCAAAAGAGCCGCTTCGGTGAAGTCTTCGTCAAGGGTTTGATCAAGACTGATCCCAAAGTGATTCGCCGGGAGATGCGTTTTAAAATCGGTGACGCTTTCAATCCCGATCTCGCCGAGGAAAGCCGGCAGGCGCTGACCGAGCTTGGCCTCTTCAGTTCGATCAGTATGGTTCCACTCGAGAGCGCTGGTAAAGATTCCATCATCTCCTACACCATTCTCGTGCGAGAGGCGCGTTCAGGCTCCGTTGGTTTTGGCCCAGGCTGGAGTCGTGCGGAAGGCCTTCGCTTCTCGATCGAATCCTCCTACAACAACATCGATGGTGTGGGGCGTAAGGTCTTCTCCAAGGGGACTCTGAACGAAGAGCGCGACCAGACTCCACTCGGCGGAAAGACCCTCCTCGGGCGCTACGCGGGTGTGGGTTATTTCGAACCCTGGCTCTTTGATTTGCCGGTCGATGGTACGCTGGCTTTCAATTACAAAGCTGAGGCCCGCGACAATCTCTGGGAGATCAGTCGTTCGGCAGAGGCGATCGTAAGTCACAGGGTTCGTAAACTGCGGCCTAAGACTCTGATTGAGGGCTTTACGCTTTATAAGGAAGCGAGAGAGGAAGCGGAAGGTTCCGTGAAGGATGCCACGCTCATCGATTCTGGGAACCTTCAGATACGCGAAGTGGGTGTTCGTCACATCACTGATGG
>SEDW01000654.1 GCA_004193325.1 Pseudomonadota bacterium
GAGCCGGAGGTCCTTGGCAAACCTTCGTTCGCTTCAAGGTCAGGGGTTCGTCTCGTCAAACTCTTTCCCGACAGCGAGGATTTCGTATCGATCAATCTCTTCTGGACCATCGATAGCCAGGAGAGTCTCGTCCCAAACATTTTGCCGAAATTCCTTTCATCGTCGAAGACAACAGTTCAGCATTTGAAACTGCTCGATCCCAAGTTTCCTGTGCGGGGCATAAGAATTTCGGCAAGCAAGACCTTTGGCAATGTCTGGTATCTCCTAACCAAACATTCCATCGAGTCCATCGGCAAACTCGAGTTCTTGACGAATCCTTCCGATTCTATCGGTTCACTTGGCAGCTACGAGGAGCTAGCCAAGAACTCAGCAACCCTTGAGTCATTGGAATTCTACGATTCGGCAAATGGCAAGTTCATCCCTTGCAATCAAGTCCTGGCCAAAGACTACGATTCAAACTGCTACAACTTTAACAGCCAACTCAATCCCAATCTCTGGAAAAGCCTCAGGGCTGGGGAAACATTCTACATGCAAATGATCTTGCCCTTGGAAAAAGGCTATCTCCTCCATACCTATGAAATTGGCGGGCGCGAAGAAAACGTGCCGAAGCTCACCCAGCAAAAGTACGAATCAAATCTTTCCAGGTTCAAAATTTCTGCCGATTTCTTCTAAGCCTGTTTTTTTGCGAGGTGATGCTCAATGAAATTTCTAAAAGCAATTTTAGTGATGAATATTTTCTGCGGGTTCGTGTTCTCGGGATGCGGCGGTTCGTCTGGCAAAGGCAAGCAACCCGACCCGACTGAGGTTCCCGTCAATCCCATAGATCCAGGTCCTCCAATCGGCGGAACGCTCATTCAATACGAAGTCTGTCAGAATCTCGAGCGGAACGGAATCATCAAAACCACCCCTTCAAACTCCGGCGATCGCAGCATCACGAAGATCTCGATCAGCAATGCCGACGGCCAAAGCACGACTTATGAATGCCCAGGCACACTCACAGTAGAATAGGATTTGGAATGTTCACAGATTCGCTAAATAAAAATTGCCGCTTTTTTGCGGTGAGTATCCTCGCGTGCGAATTACTTAGCACCAGCGCAATGGCAGCGACAGTCACCCACAGAATTCAGCCAGGCAACCATGCCGAACTTCCCTTCCGATTCTCAGAAGACCTGAAAGGCAAGATATTCGAACCATGGCAGCTCTCACCCTCTCTAGGAACACTCCCTGCACCCGCCGAGCATCCACCCGGTTGGGTAGATCCAGTTCCGCATGACTACTCCCCGTCGGGCCCAATCGGTGACGTATATGGATTGCTCGGCAAACTTGGCAAGACAAAACCAGCTGTAGTTTTGGATCAGTGGAGTCCGACTCAGACGGTTAAGCTACCAGCATTCGATCTATCTAAAGTTCCGACGATCCCGTCTATCGGAGAGCTGATCGAGCCAGCGAAGGTTCTTACCCCCTTCATCACTGGTGCGTTCGACATCGAAGGACGAGTAGCAGTCTTCAAAACTTCGGATGAACATCTTTACTACGTAGTACCCAACCGCTGGAAGATCTCCATGAACGGAGTCACGGTCGATACGCCCAAGGACCCGGCGAAGTCCACACGCATGCGTTTTCTCCTCTCGCCGTCCTACACGTGGGCGAATGAACTGACGAATCAGATCCGTTCCGAGGATCCCTTGGCGTTCTTCGTCCCGATCCCTAAACGTTTTAAAGACTTCAAACTAGAAGTTCCCTACGCTCTAGGCAAAATCGAGAACCAGCTGCTACCCACCGACACAATGACGATTGGCGAGCAAATCTATATGAGTGTGGAACTTGGAGCGGAGCAGATTGAGATCCTAAAGATTCTTAATGAGGCGAACACCTATCTCACGGGTTCAGTGAGCTATGAGTATCCCTACGATGTGAAGACTAATTTTCTGCTCATTTCTGAGATCTGGTTAGATTTTGAGAAGATTTAAGTTGGTTAGGTTCGAACGTTAGGGCGAATTATCGGCATTTTGCTGAGACACGGTGGGATTTAGCGTGACCGACCTTTAGGGCCGAGCCCTCCCGAATCCTGGAAATTACAAAACCATCGGGAGATTTGCGCTCTCTCATATTAGGATCAATGTGAATATCAACACCGAATGTTTTATCGTTCTCCAATCGGTCAAGAGCTTAATCAGGCTTCACCTTTTGCCTTCCCCCTCTTATTCTCATTTCCCGCAGGCGTATAAGCAGGGGGGACATAAATATTTAAGGTCCTCAGCATACCCTCACCCGTATTTTTAATCTGATGTCGATCACCCTTCTCAATCAACAGCAACGACCCCTGCTTGATAGCAAACCTCTTGCCATTGACCGTAGCTTGCCCATTCCCCTCCACGACGAAGAGCCACTGATCCGCACCGCGATGATTATTCTCTGGATCACCTTCAGAATCCCCTGGCTCAATCGTCATCGATGCAGCCTGAGATTTTTCGTTACC
>SEDW01000655.1 GCA_004193325.1 Pseudomonadota bacterium
GCCGACATGCCAAGGGCTTTCGGTATGGATGCTTGAGCCATCTCCTCGCGCATGACCATATCATTGCTGGTCAAAGAAGAGCCTTGGGCGATCTGACTCGACCCCGGACGCGCTGAGCTGCTGCCGCCGCCCATAACCAGGCCCGAACCCGATGCAATCGCTGTAGTCGGCGCTGCAACCGGAGTGGATTCCTGAGCGAGAGTTTCTTTGATGTCGTCTTGAGTGCGGTCACGTTTTTTCGCCAAGATGCGTTTCAGGAAGTTCCCGAGTTCTCTTGAAGTAAAATCCGAGTAACGCGAATGCAGGTAACGAAGCAGGTCTTTTTCAAAGGCTGCCGCGGTTTGGTATCTTTGTTTACGGTCTTTCGAGAGTCCGCGCATGACGAGGCCTTTGAGTTCGGCATCGACTTCGGGGTTGAGTTCACAAAGATCGTAGGGGATCTCGCAGTTTTGTACCTTACGTATACTTTCAACTTCGGTCATACCTGCGAAGAGGCGCTTCATCGCCAGAGATTCCCAGAGCACGATCGCGAGTGAGAACACATCGGAACGGCCATCGAGAGGTTTTGCTG
Source organism: Pseudomonadota bacterium (assembly GCA_004193325.1). Taxonomy (GTDB): domain Bacteria; phylum Bdellovibrionota_B; class Oligoflexia; order Oligoflexales; family Oligoflexaceae; genus Oligoflexus. Next base: position 572 of record SEDW01000655.1, read on the forward strand.
CAACCTGCTCGGGGCTCATATAAGAATATTTACCTTTAACAACACCAGGGCGCGTTTCGGTGAGTTTGTTCTCAGCGGACGCAATCCCGAAGTCGGTGATTTTTACATCGCCTTCGTAACTGATGAGAATGTTTTGCGGCGAAACATCGCGATGGACGATGCCGAGGGCTTCGTTCGTGATTTCGTCGGTTTTTGTATGGGAATAGTGCAGCGCGCGAGCGGAACAGGCGGCGATGAACAAAGCCATCGGCACACTGAGACGGGTCTTGGCTGTCTCGCAGGCACTGAGAAGGCTGCGAAGGTCCGCACCATCCACGTGCTCCATAACAAGGGCATAGGAACCATCGACTTCGGTGAAGTCGTATACGGCAACGATGTTGTTGTGTTGGAGTCGCTTACAGATGTGGGCTTCATCGCGAAACATCTCGATGAATTCTTTGTCGCTGGCGTAATGGGGCAGAATGCGTTTGATGGCGACGATTTTTTGAAACGCAGCTTCGCCGACAGCCTTGCCGAGATAAATCTCAGCCATGCCACCACGTGCTATGCGTTTTCCTAAAACGTAGGAGTTTCTCGCCATTAGTCCCACCAAGGTCCGTTTATCACCCAAAACTTTAGGTAATTCTTCAGGGCCTTTCGGAGCATTTATAAAAAAATGAAGTCCGAGAGACAGGTAGGCGCGCCGCTTAGGCGGTAAATGGCGAATTTTGCAGCAGTTTCTTTCCGCTTCTGATATGAAATTGCGTACGGTTTCGGTTGCACGGATTCAGAAAGGACGACTGTTGTGTCTCAGCGCTCGCGATTTATTTCTATCGAAGGTGGAGAAGGGGTAGGCAAATCTTACCTGACTCACGGTTTGAAGACTCGCCTTGAGCAACTGAAGCATAAAGTCCTTTTGACTCGGGAACCGGGGGGGACGCCTTTGGCCGATTCAATTCGGGCTCTTTTCCTCAATCCTCCGGAGAAACCCTCGCCGCTCGCCGAGCTTTTCCTCGTGTCCGCAGCGCGCAGCCAACATATTCAGGCCGTCATTGAGCCTGCCCTTTCGATAGGGACCTGGGTTCTCTGTGACCGCTTCTACGACTCGACTCGCGTGTATCAGGGTGACTTGGCCGGAGTTCCAAATCAAATCCTTGAGAGCGTTATTTCCCATTCGGTGGGCGTTTACCATCCGGCGTTGACCTTTCTTCTCGACTGTCCAACCGAAGTCGCTATGAAGCGGGTCCAGGAGCGAAGCAAAACATTGCAATCGGAGGGCTCCAATCGTTATGATGAGGGCTCGCGGGACATGTACGAAACGCTGCGAAATTCCTATCTCAAACGTGCAAAAGAATTTCCGGATCGTATTGTCGTGATCGATGCAAGCCAGACTCCTGAGCAGGTTCTAGACGCCGCTTGGGCCAAGATGAAGCAGCAGCTTAAGCTATGAGCCGTAAATCCAAGACAGTCACATTGAAAGACAACGAGGTTCGTCCCTCGCGCACCTGGAACGACCTCGTCGGTTTCGAAGGCGTGGATGCGAACCTTTATAAGCTCTGGAAAGAAAATCGACTGCCGCAGGTTGTGGTCATCGATGGTCGTGCTGGGATCGGTAAGAGAAAGTTTCTCGCGAGACTGGCCGCCCGTTTTTTCTGTGAGACGCATAGCGCTTGTGGCAACTGCGAAGGCTGTATTTCGGTCGAACGCGGTTACCAAAGCGATATGTTCTGGCTCGAGACCGAAGGTTCCATCAAAGTCGCTGAAGCGGAAGGCCTCCAGGATTTTCTTGGCTATCAGGCCCAGAAGACGCCACGCCTCGCTATCATTGTCGACATTGAGTCGATGAATGACCAGGCCTCGAACCGTCTCCTCAAGCTCCTGGAAGAACCGCCAGCGGGTGTTTTGGTTTTCGCGAGCTGCAGTCGATT
>SEDW01000656.1 GCA_004193325.1 Pseudomonadota bacterium
TCCAGTCAGGGAAACTCTTGTCCTTGATGAGAAAGGCGAGCACAGGCTGAAGATTATCACCCGAGACGCTGACTCGACTGGATAGAGCCATCGGGTCTTCGTATTTGATCTTGGCGTCGTTGAGATCGAGGGAACCTTTCCAATTCTTCTTATCGAGGAAACTCAGATCGCTGATAGCAAATGTCGCTTTGGAGACCTGCATTTCGCCTTTTTGCGGATCCATGCGACTCATTTTGATTTTGGCGTCCGCCGAACCGTTGAAGCGAAGTTCTTTCTTGTAAACGGTTTGCAGTTCCTTGATTTTCATCTGGAGGTCGCCGCCCGATTTCGAGACGTCCGAGCCAGCCCGGAAATCGCCTTCTATACTCCCTTCGCCTTTTTCGAGGGCAAGAGGAATCGACTTGGGAATGTACTGCTGAAGGAACTGAATACGGTGAAGACGACTAGGTGGCAGCTTCACCTGAGCATCCCAGACTTTCCAATCGTTCAGGATTTTTTTGTCAGGAGTGGCGAGGGTGATCAGAAAGCCTTCGCCCGAGCCGTCGCGGCCTTTGTTAAGGACGAATTTGCCAAACTCCAGGTTCAGTTGGTTTTTGTCTTTGACCTGCCAGTGGACCGAGGCTGGCCCAATGATTGTCTGCTGGAGTATAGCAATGTGAAGCGTATCAGCGGTGAATTTTAGATCACTATCATCGCGGAAGGAGCCGTCCTTGATACCGATGTCCCCGACCATTTCGAGAGTGGAATCGGTGAATTTCAGCCAGTTCAGTTCTTTGAGATAAGCGTTAAAGGTGTCGACTTTGTCGAGCTTACCCTTGAGTTTCCAGTTGGTGTCGACCTTTGGGATAAGCACTTTCAGATCACGTTCATCGAGATCAAATTCTTTAATCGTTGTCTGAATATTTGCTTCCGCAATGGTGCCGAATTTTTGCTTGTCATGGATTACATCCAGATTTTTGGCATCGATCTCAGAATCATCGAGAGCGAAGTGCCCGTCAGTGTCTGTGTGAAAGCTGGCGTTGAGGTCCGCTTTGCCTTTCCAATCCCAACCGAGGACTTTGACTTCCGTCAGATTCTTGAAGGAAACATTGCTGAATTCGATGATCCAGAGTTCTTTCTTCTCGCCGCGAGCCAGAGCTTCGGCTTCTTCCTTCTTCTCTTTCTCGTCCTCGGCTTTTTTCTCAGCCGCCTCCTGAGCAGGAGTTTTTTTCACATCCGATTCCGGACCGTTACCTACCTCGATCGTTACACCTTCAGCCGTGAGACCGTTGATGGAAACGTGATTGCGGAAAAGATTCATAAAATTGAATCGAAAGGAAACCGATTGGGCTTTGACCTGATACGTCGCTGCCTTGGAAAAGCCGGTGAAAGAAAAATCTTTGAATACGAAATAGCCAGGATATGGCGAGTAGCCATCCCGTGCATTGAATTGGAGTTCGGGGGTATTGATGCGTTTGATGAAGGCATCGCTTCTGAGATAGGAGCGTGTTCCATAGAACCAGGCGAGGCAGATGATGAGCAGCGCCGATACTACAATTGCGCTAATTTTCAGTACTTTTTTCATGTCCCGCCCCTAATCGTGCCCGGAAAGAGGCACATCCACTAGCTTATACGGAAAGCTCAATTGGGGCGAAATAGGGAAAATGGGTTTTTTCATTGTTTTCAATGGCTTGGAACTTCGAAGAGGGAAGCGGAGGGCGAAAAAAAAGGGCGGCATGACTGCCGCCCATCGAATCAGTACACGTTAAACGTGCACTCTGTCTTGGCGTCGTAAGCGATGACTTTGCCATCGGTGAGGGTCGGGTCGGAGTAGACGGCTGCAAAAGGGTTAGCAGCATCGCCTGTGAGAGTTGCGTCTTCGGTGAAGTAGAAGAAGCCGCGATCTTTCAGGCCATGGATATCAAGAGCGATCGTGTCTGAGTCGGAAGTGTTGTAGCCGACTTGTTTGTTCGACCAGAAAATTCCGCTCGTGTAACTTGCAGCGCCGCTTGAGATGCGGGCCTGCACGTAGCGTGTTTTGTTGGTGAAAGTCGTCACGCTATAGAAGAAATTGATGCCGCCGTCTGGAGCCGAGTCCATACCGGTTGCTGTGAGATCATCTTTAGAGATGGTCATCGTACAGTAGCGAGCGGTTTCGATCGCATTGGTCGCGCCGCCACCTGAGATGTCGATCTTCGTCCAGTTGCCCGAAACGCAGGTCGCAAAAACGCCTTCAGCGCGTGCATAGACGAGTTGGCCTTCATTCGTACCAGTACAGACTGGAAGCTTGGTCGAGTCCGCTACAGTGAGGGCTGGGCCTAGGATGGGGCCAGCCGAGTTCTCAGAACCTGGGATCGGCTCAGAGGTGATTTCTTGTTTATCAATTTTTCCACAAGCGAAGGTAAGCCCCGCTATTAGAACGAGATACGTAATACGCATGTGTCTATACCTCAAGATTTATATCGATCTCATCAGTATAGCAGTTTTTGCCCAG
>SEDW01000657.1 GCA_004193325.1 Pseudomonadota bacterium
GATCCTTTCCTGCCAGCCAGTGTCGATGGACTCGTTACGGACACCCTGGCCCTCTGTAAAGAGCGTTTCAAGAACAGTTCGGTGAATCTTATTATTCCTGAGTCTCTGGAGCTTGAGATCGACGTGCGGTCGACTCAGATCTCTCAGATCCTTCTCAACCTTTTGAATAATGCCTTTGATGCTGTAAATGGGACTCACGACGCCTGGATTAAACTCGACATCATGACCATTGACACACGCTTTATTCGTTTTGTTGTCTCAGACAGTGGTTTGGGAATTCCGGCTCATGTTGCGGATAAGATTATGAACCCGTTTTTCACCACCAAAGATATTGGTAAGGGTACCGGGCTGGGCCTATCGATTTCTCAAGGAATGGCACACGATCATGGGGGATCTCTAAGGCTCGACACGTTGTCCCCCAACACCTGTTTTGTGCTTGAACTCCCGATTCGTCAGAAGAGCCATCAAGCGGCTTAATGAAAGTCGCCAGTGGCCTCGTCTGGAATCTTCTCCGCCGGCTCAATGACAAACGCCTCAGAACGCATGGCGAGCATCAGAAGCTTTCGGGCTTCGGAGAGGACATGGCTCAACTGCGAGTGGCCGTTCTTTTGAGAAAGCGTTCCTAAGACTTTGGATAAGGCAGACGCTGCTTCGGAGAGTTGTGGCTGGAGACTGTCCTCGTCTGTATCATCGAAGCCGCCTCGAACTGATGTTTGATCGGCCTCAGTATTCTCTTCCGCATCGAAATCTTCGAGCGCTTTCTGCAGAGCGCGGTCATCTGCTTCGTCTAGATCACTTCGTGCATCCAGCAATTTTTTATCTTCAATCGCCTGTGCGATCGTCTCCGCTTTTTCTTTCTTGCGGACTTCAGCGCTGGCGTCTTTGACTTTGCGTACAGCGGCATTGATCTCTTTGGGATCGGCACGAGCGATGCGTATTGTCGTGTCGCCGACTTGGATTTCGCCTTTTTTAAGGCCTTTCGTCACGCTTCCTTCCGGCAGGCGTGCCAATGTCTGGATCGAATCGATGTGTTTGATTTCCAAGGCTTCAGGATGGATGTGGACGAAGTTTGCCATTTTCATGGTCTTTACAGAATGCACAGCAACTGGCGCTTCAAGAAATTTGGTGAGACGGGTGAGTTTTTGAATGAAGGCTGGCACTTCGTATTCGGATGCTTCACCAAGAGCAACGCTTGTCGACACAATAAGACGGGAGTCGTCGTGGTGCCTTTGTAATAAGCGTTCCAGGGCTGATGATACGGAAACGGCTTGGTCCTTGAGCTCGTTGCCTTCCGGCATGGTCTTGGCAATAGCTTCCACAAACTTCGAAGCAATCGAATCCAGCGATATTTGAGACGCCTCAAAGTCAGTCATGGCTTGGGTCAGATGATCCTTTGAACTTGGCATGGCTTTCGTGAGCTCCCAGATCAAGATATATCGTACGTATTCGAAATTTTGGAGAAGATTGGGCATTTAATCAGACCAGGTTCGGCTTCTCAAGATGCATTTATGTCGTAATGCCTGGCCAAAAATCCCTATTTGTGAAAACTGAAAACTCATACTATCGTTTTAGATGATTTAGTATCGGATCAAAATCACGGATAGCGCATCGGTAAGGCGAAACTATGAAAGCTCTCAGTTATGTCAAGGCTCATCAGTTCTCAGACTTTGCGATTGAGTTAAAGGAATTGCCACGTCCTCTTCTCAAAGCGACAGATGTGTTGGTTCGCGTTCGAGCGATCGCGGTGAATCCCGTCGATTTCAAAATTCGTCAGGGCCGAAGTGGAACCGAAGCTAACCCTGTTATCTTAGGCTGGGATGCCTCCGGGGTGATCGAGGAGATCGGCACTGAGGTCAAAGGCTTCAAAGCCGGTGATGAAGTCTACTACGCCGGCGATCTTTCGAGAGCGGGCAGCTATGCAGAGCTGCAGGCTGTTGATTATCGGCTGGTAGGGAATAAGCCAAAGACCCTCTCTTTTGCTGAGGCTGCAGGCCTCCCTTTGACGACTCTCACGGCTTGGGAGGCTCTCTTTGATCGGCCCCATGTAACCTTTGATGCCAACACTCAGGTGCTGATTATCGGTGGCGCCGGTGGTGTGGGCTCACTTGCCATCCAGCTTTTGAAGTCTAAAACGTCGGCCAAAGTCATTGCCACCGCTTCACGCCCTGAGTCGATCGCCTGGGTCAAAAAGATGGGTGCAGATCACGTCATCGACCATAGTAAAGATCTGAGAGAGGGCTTCAAGGCAGAAGGCATCAAGGAAGTGGATCTGGTCTTCGGTACCACTCATTCCGATCTCTACCTTAAAACCATTCCCGATCTTTTGAGACCGTTCGGGCATTTTGTACTCATAGATGATCCCGAGTCGCTGGATATCGTATCCTTCAAGCGCAAGGCTCTCTCCGTCCATTGGCAACTTATGTTTACCAAGTCCCTCTCCAACTACCGGCTTGAGAGTCAGGGGCAAAT
>SEDW01000658.1 GCA_004193325.1 Pseudomonadota bacterium
CAGGACTGCTCAAAGCTCTACAGCGCTCAGTGCGAGAGCATGCAGATGTGGGCTTACCCGGCGGTTGAATATCCGAAGCCGAGTCCGACGCCTTGCTACTGTGATGCCAGCCTGGTCGAGAACGACAAGGGTCAGATCACTCTCGTCTGCGCGGCCTGGATGAGTGACTCGAAGAACCTTCTCGAGTACTACGTGACCAAGGAATGCAACACGACGACCTGCGGAAGCGCACCCTTTCAGGTTGCAGCCAAACTCTGTCCGGCTGGTTTCCGCTCGCACTACCTCCCCTTCCCCAAGACTTCCACACCGCCTATGCCTATAAGATAACTAGCCAATAGGGAATTGTTTGGGAAAGACCTACCAAGCAATTCTTACCTAAGATCTCAAGTGTTTTGTACCCAGACCGATACGCTGGGTATGAAACATTTAAACTCGATCAAAAAAATAGTAGACGAAGGCCAGTTCGAAGAAGCCCACAGTGCGTTGGAAGATCTTCTTGAAATGGGACCGAAAAACGTTGAAGCAATCAAGCTTAAGGCAGCGCTGTTTGCCCACGTTGGAAGGTTCGATGACGAAGAAGCTGCATGGCGTCGTGTTATCGACATCGATAACGAAGACGAGGATGCAATCCGCTACTACCAGGGCGCTCAGCTCGAAGACCGTGAACACTACTATTTCACAGACGTGCTCCCTAGCGGTGGTCGCCGGTACCTGGCCTACCCCCGTGCCCTTGTCAGTGTTTCGTTTATTGGATTGATGGGCTGTGTGGCTTTTCTGGCTTTGACCCGCTTGAGTGGGAATACCTTCCAGGAATCGCCCGGCATACTCTTCGCCACCTTTCTCGCGACGGTCGTGAGTCCCTGGTTTGCCATCATCTATATGTATGTCAAAACCATTCGCTCGATCAGTCTAAGTAACGATGGCTTTGAAGTATCGACCCGATTGAGAAACATTATGTTGCCATGGAAAGAGATCGATCGCCTGATCCTTGCTCATTCCGATGACCTTGAAAGTTCGCATCTTCGACTCGTCGTCTTGCCCAAAGACAATGGCCTCCCGCCACTGTCGATCGACATGACGCCTGAAACTTCGGCTGTGCGCGCCCGTAAACACCTTCTCGCGGAAATGAAAGATCATTTCCCGAAGATTGAGCACGAGGCGATGGGCAGTATCAAGGTTGAAGCAGCGAAGCTTCGCAGATTTTAATCGTCAGTTATTCTCAAAATTATAGTGTCTGAAAAAGATCCGTTTATCGCCAAATTCTGAGGCAATAAACGGACTTTTTGTTATGATCCGCCCGATCCGTTTCGCACCCTTGCGCCTCTCCTCATCAATCTTCCCTGAATCATCTCCTGACTCATCACTTGCATAGACTTCATAGATAGCGATGCCGGGAGGGATCTTCAAAAAGTCCTCGCGAAAATCATGCGCCTCTTTCGGTAGATCGTTGATCCGTCTCGGTCGGGATAATGTTCGAAAGCTCGTGGGCAAAGAAGTTGTGATCGGCGCCTTGCCCGCTCAGCATGTAAAGCGCGCTGAGATTCTCCGAGGGTTTGCCATCGACCAGGAGCTTTAAAGCGAAGCCGGGAGCAAAGTCCTTGCCTTTCGGGTCAGCCGTGACCGAGATCCGAAGAATACCGTAGCCCGCCCCCTGGAAAAGGCCTGTGTAAGGGCTCTCGGGATCGGCTTCGAAGCGTACCCTGGCAGTCACGGCATGGGCGTGGATGGACTTTTGATAGTCGCCGGGTGCTTCGTCCCTCGCGAGGTCCATTTTCGTATCGAGAGCGCTCATCACGAACCGGATCGGGTTGACGCTCGTGAGGGGCGGTAGACTCGAGTAGCGCGTCCCTTCCATTTGCTTATAGAGTAGCTCCTCTTTGTCGGCCGCGCTTCTCTCCTCATAATCTTGAGGCAGAGCGCTCTTTTCGAAGGTGTTTTGCCGGCGTTCTCGGGCGCTGTTACTCACGGAAATGGTCCCGATGGCCAGGATATTGAGGAGACAAAAACTGAGGATGGGACGGCGCAGTAAATTCATCCGGGTCTCCAAAGTGGATTGGGAAAAAGACTAAGGCTTTCTTAGGCAAGGCGACTGCCTTTTCCTAAGCCTATCACATGCGGAAAATAAGCCATTTTACCCGCCAGATTGTACCAAGTTTCTTCAATCTTGAGTTCAAATTTCGTATTCACTTTCCTTGACAATCGAAAACCAGTAATTAAGTTGCAACTGATTTAAACGCTGTTGATGGCTTTAATGCCAAACTGTCGCCCGGCTCTTTAAGACTGGACGAGTGAGTGAAGCGGCGAACTGTCAGCGGTAAAGATTTATAGTGCTTTCTACCTTGTATGTTGGAGACCTAGCCATGAAAATTAGACCTTTACAGGATCGTATCCTTGTAAAACGCGTTGAAGCTGAACAAAAAACTGCCGGCGGAATCATCATTCCAGACGCAGCTAAAGAGAAACCAGTTGAAGGCGAAGTTATCGCTGTCGGTAACGGCAAAGTCCTCGACAACGGTACGTTAGCCAAGCCAGACGTTAAAGTCGGCGATCGCATCCTCTTCGGCAAATACTCAGGTTCTGAAGTCAAAGTTGACGGCAAAGAGCACCTGATCTTGCGTGAAGACGATATCCTTGGCGTTATCCAACCCTAATATTTTTTATTAGTAGCCATATTTTCGAATTCAATTTTGAGGTTTTAGAATGACTGCAAAGATTATCAACTTCGGCGAAGACGCTCGTCGCAAAATCCTCGTTGGCGTAGACACTCTCGCTAACGCGGTAAAAGTTACTCTTGGTCCTAAAGGCCGTAACGTTGTTATCGATCGCTCTTTCGGCGCTCCTAACATCACTAAAGACGGTGTTTCGGTAGCTAAAGAGATCGAGCTTGAAGACAAGTTCGAAAACATGGGCGCGCAGATGGTTAAGGAAGTTGCTTCCCGTACTTCTGACAACGCTGGTGACGGTACAACTACCGCTACTGTTCTCGCTCAGGCGATCTTCCGCGAAGGCGTCAAGCTAGTTGCTGCGGGCCACAACCCAATGGAACTCAAAAAAGGTATCGACATCGCTGTTAAAGCGATCGTTGAAGCCCTCGACAAACTCTCACGTCCTACCCAGACACGTGAAGAAGTTGCTCAAGTCGGCGCAATCTCTGCGAACAACGACAAAGACATCGGTAACATCCTTGCTGAAGCAATGGACAAAGTTGGCCGTGACGGCGTTATCACTGTCGATGAAGCTAAGGGTATGGAAACAACTCTTGAGTTCACCGAAGGTATGCAATTCGACCGCGGTTACCTCTCTCCTTACTTCGTAACTGATGCTGAACGTATGGAAGTCGCTTACGACGCTCCTTACTTCCTTATCAACGAGAAGAAAATCTCGAGCATGAAAGAGCTTCTACCAATCCTTGAGCAAGTTGCTCAAGCTGGCCGTCCTCTTGTCATCCTCGCTGAAGACGTTGACGGCGAAGCGCTTGCTACTCTCGTAGTAAACCGTCTCCGCGGCACACTCAAAATCGCTGCTGTTAAAGCTCCTGGTTTTGGCGACCGTCGTAAAGCAATGCTTCAAGACATCGCGACTTTGACTGGCGGAACAGTGATCTCGGAAGACGTTGGTCTTCGTCTTGAAACTGTTACTCTTGCTC
>SEDW01000659.1 GCA_004193325.1 Pseudomonadota bacterium
GTCGGCGGCGTTGCATCACGAATGAAAGACTGCGACTTTCCGTAGACGTAGTTGGATGCGTTATCTTTAATACGCACGCAGACCACGTAGATTCCGTCACTCGTGACCGATGCGGCAGTAGGAATCGCCGTCAGTGCAAAGTTTTGCGTGTTGTCACAGATAATGGCGGGACTCGTTTCAATCGTTGCCGCAGTGTAATCTGCTCCAGAATTCCCAGATGCAACAAGGGTAAAGAGAGGATTGGTAGCATTTCTTTCAATGAAGTTGACGTTGCCGTTTGATGCTTCGTTTGCCCTGTTTAATGAGCTGAAAATGGGAGCGCCAATGTCTCGGGTCACTGATAAGGCTTTGCCGTAAGTTGTATTGCCTGCTGCATCGCTAAGGCGAACGCAAACCGAATAAACCCCATCGCTGCCCAAAGACGCGGGCGTCGGGATGCTGGATTGATTGTAGGTTCCTGAGGAGGTGCAGCTCAAAATTCCGCCACTGTCGTTGCCTACCGCGGTATAGGCCACAGCCGAGTAAGCAGACCCGGTAAGAGCCCAGAGGTCCGTGGTCAGAGCCTTTTCACTGTCATTGATAAATCCGTCGCTAGCTGCATTGGCAAGAGCGAGTGAGGTAAAGGTAGGGTGCACCACATCACGAATGACCTGAGCGGATTTTCCGTAGGTCTTGTTGCCTGCGGTATCCGTTAAGACAACGCAAATCGCATAGGTTCCGTCGGTGGCGACTGAAGTGATCGTTGGTAGCGCGTTGCCATAGGTCTTGCCGCTATCGCAGCTGATAGGTGTCGAATCATCGAGTGGAACGGTGTAGCTGCTTGAGACCTGGCCTGAGGCAGTCAAGGTGTAAAGCGCTAAAACCGAGCCTTTATCCGCATCATTGATATAGCCATCGGCCGCTTCGTTCGCTGCAGCTAAAGATGTGAAGACTGGAGCGATGACATCCCGGACGATCGAATCCGACTTTCCATAGACCGTGTTACCGGCCAAATCCGAAAGCTTCACGCACGTGACAAAGCTGTTGTCCGTACTCAAGGTCGATGGCGTAGGAATCGACGACTGATCGTACGTGAGGGATGCGCTACAGCTGAGAGTCGGCGGTTCCGCAGTCGCAGACGTGTAGGCTGTGCTGTCCTGCCCTGAAGCAGTCAGAGTCCATAGTGCACTGGTCAGAAGTTTTTCGTTATCGGTGATGTAGCCATCGCTTGCCGCGTTGCTCTTGAGCAAGGATGTAAATACGGGTAACACCACATCGCGAGTCACCGGATTGGCTTTACCGTAGGAAACAAGCGCAAAGGCATCGGTGAGTTTCACACAAAGCGTCCAAGGGCGATCACTTGGCAGATCGGCTGGAGTCGGAATGGTGGATTCCGAGTAGGTCTGCGAAGCATCACAGACGACAGAACCGCCCGTATCGTCCAAGCGAGTTGTATATTCAACTATGATCCCACCTGACTGGCTCAAGGTCCACAAGGGACTGCTCAAGGCCTTCTCAGCATCATTGATATAATTATCTGCGGCGGCATTCGCTGGAGTGAGGGATCCGAAGGTCGGTCCTACCGTTCCGCGGGTGACCTGATCAGCCTTTGCGTAGGTGATGTTGCCGAGTGAATCGGTGAGTTTTACACAAAGCGAATAGTGACCATCGACGCTGATATTCGATGAGCTTGGAATTGTGCTTTGATTGTAAGTCTTCGACGCGTCACAGACGAGGCCATTGGCCGTATTGTCGAGCGCAGCTGTGTAAGAGGTGGCGATCGCTCCGCTCTGAGTCAGAGCCCAGAGGGGGCCGGTATCTCCAGTCTCGCTGCTATTAATGAAACCATCGCTTGCTACACCCGTGCCGGTGAAGGAGCTGATACTCGGGCCAGTAATGTCTCGCACGACTTGAGCGGATTTGCCGAAAGTCAGGTTTCCGGCGGCGTCGCTTAACTTCACGCAAGAGGCGTAAGTGCCATCCGTTGTGATGCTCGACGCGATCGGAATCGAAGATAGGCTATAGGATACTGTTCCATCGCAAACGAGAGTGCCTCCACTATCGTTGGCTGCAGCACTGTACAGAGCCTGAGTATAACCCGTAGCATTGAGCGACCAAAGGCTGGTATTCAGCGATTTTTCACTGTCGCTGATAAATCCGTCGAACCCCGCGTTGGCGAGCGCATAAGAGGTAAAGATCGGTGCCGTCACATCGCGAACAAGTGAGACTGATTTGCCGAAACTGATGTTGCCGGCCAGATCTTTGAGGCGAGCGCAGATTGCATAAGTTCCATCGATGCTGATATTGGTTGGTGATGGAATCAGGCTTTGGTTATAGGAAACTGATCCGTCGCAACTCAAAGTCCCTGCTGAATCGTCGAGAGGAAGGCTGTAGTTTGCGAGGTCTTGACCGCTTGCTGACAACGCCCATAAGGGAGTCGTAAGGAGATTCTCGCTGAGATTGACGATACCGTCCGATCCCGCAAAAAGCGCTAGGTATAGCGATCTTATTGTAGGTTTGAGTCGCGTTACAGGCAAGGGTTCCGCTCATATCGGAAAGCGCCGCTGTGAATTGAATGAGAGCCGCCCCAGTCTGAGTCAAGGTCCATACCGGGTTGATGTCCGAACTTTCCGCAGAGTTGATGTAACCGTCGGCTGCCACACCGGAGCGCGCAAGCGAAACGAAACTGGCATTCGTTACAAGCGAACCATTCCAATAGAACTGATAGACCTGCTCGACTCGGTGGCCGGCCTGGTCGGTGATTGTCGCTTTGATTTTGTAGATGCCGTTGATGCTCGCGCTCACCTTGGGAGTGAGTGAGGCGGGATCGTCGAAGCTGACAACTCCATCGCCTGTGAGTTGTTTCCACTCGACATCGACTTTGCTCACGTCATGAACCGTGAGGTCAGGAGTGAAAGTTTCGGTATAGACCAGAGTATCGTCCGGAGTTGTGATCACCGGAGCTGTCCGGTCGATGATTACGGAGGCCGGATTGTTGTGAGCTGCAAGGCGAGCGGTCTTAAATTTTGCAAACACGCACAAATAATATTGGCCATCGCTCAGTGAATCGAGTGTGTAGGATGTCTCTTTAAGATTAGTTTTCTCGAAGATAACTTGTGAGCAAGCATCATCTTTCGCAATGACTATTTCATAAGAGCGAGCGTTGGGGTTGCTCGACCATTCGAGGGTGTAATCGTCGGGAGAGACGAGATTGTTTGCACTCTTGATCGTGAAGGGCTCGGGACGGTTGAACATGTTTACCGCAATGGCTCCGTTACATCCAGCTGCCAGGAGCAGGAGGATAAAGAGATGGCCGATTGTGGGTAAGCGCATGTTCAAAGTTCTACCACTTATAATCTTAGAGATATAAATAGTTATCGCCATCGATTCATCGCGCTTAATATTAATATGATAAATATCGGAAACGACTGGGGATTTCGTTCAATTTGTGGGGCTATTTGCTGCTATTTTCTGACCTGATGGTCGGAGTTTTTACGTATTCGCGAATCAAATCTTACGTGAAATACGACTAGTAAGAATCATCGGCCCGGCGCTCAACATAGGCTGCCTTGGCTTTGACTGATATAAATTTCTTTTCTGGCAGAATCAAAGCGGTGAGTTTGCCACCATAAACGCAGCCCGTATCGATCCCGATGGTGTTGCCGTGGAGGTTCGGTTCTTCAAAAACAGAGTGCCCGTACACTACCTGCTCATTGCCGTTATAAAGCTCCTGCCAAGGCGCAAAACCTTCGGCCCGCGACTGAGCGAGAGTGTAACTGCCCTCTCGAGAGGTCCAGCGCACATCTCCCGGGCGATCGGGATTGATGACCTGCAAGTAAAGGATCGAGCGATCCTGATGCCAGAGAGAACGGTTCGGCCAGAGGCCCCCGTGCACGAGCACGGTATTGAATTCGTCGAGGGCATGGAGCTTTGGGAGGAGTTTGAGATAGGCGATATCCTCGCGCTTCATCGCATGAAGAATTTTGACTCGAAGCTGTTTGTCCGGCGA
>SEDW01000660.1 GCA_004193325.1 Pseudomonadota bacterium
TAGCCTGGGTCGGTGGAGCTTTGCATTATCGGGTGCATAACGTGCTTGAGCCCGCCTGCCGTGGACTTTACCTCTGTTTCGGGCCCATGCATGAGACCAGTCAAGAGGCCAAGGGGCTTGTAAAACAGGGTCTCGCTCGTGTTATTCATAATGGTCACGAGTTTTATCAGTGGTATAAGAATCTGAGCTGGAAGACCCACCCGCCCCACCAAGCTATGTGGCAGGCTGTCGTCGAGCAAAAAGGCGCTAGCGATCGCATCATGAATGAGATCTCTCCGTCCGGGCAAAAGTGAATAAGAGATGTAGATAAGATGACGAAGACCAAAAAATTAATCATAAACGCAACGGCCTCTGAAACTCGAATCGGACTCCTCGAAGGCAACCGCCTCGTCGATCTCTATGTTGAGCGTCACACCAAACGCGGAATGGTTGGAAACATTTACAAGGCCAAGATCAGTCGCGTTCTACCGGGAATGCAGTCGGCCTTTGTAAACATCGGGGCCGATCGATCGGCTTTTCTCTATGGCGGTGACGTCATGGATTCGAATCAAATGGCCAGCATGGGCGCTCAGCCCAATCAGGATCCACGCGAATTATCGAATCGAACGCCGATTGAAAAGGTTTTGCGCGAAGGCCAAGAAATCTGTGTCCAGGTCGCCAAAGAACCTTTGGGCACTAAAGGCCCGCGCGTAACGATGGTCGTCACGATCCCTGGTCGTTATCTCGTCCTCATGCCTGAATTCAATAGCCTTGGCATCTCCCGGAGAATTGAAGACGAAGCGATTCGTAAGCAGTTGACCGAAGAAGTCGAACGCTTTCGCCCCAAAGAGATGGGCATCATCATTCGCACAGCGGCTCTCGAAGCGCCTCCCGGTCACCTCGAAAAAGACCTTAAATATCTTTTGAAGATCTGGGAATCGGTCGCTGAGAAACGCAATAAATGTGCGGCCCCTGCCCTACTCTACCAGGAGCCGGATCTTGTTCTGAAGACGACTCGTGACTTGCTCTCGGAAGACGTGAGCGAAATCGTCGTTGATGACGAGCAGGTTTTTAATCAACTGAAACATTTCCTCGAAGACTCGATTCCTGGCGCGAATGAGAAGCTCGTCCACTTCCAAGGCAATGATCTCATCTTTGATCACTACGGGATCGAGATGGAACTCGCCAAGGCGATGTCGAGAAAAGTCTGGTTGCCCTCTGGCGGCTACCTCGTCATTGATCAGACCGAAGCTTTGACGTCCTTTGATGTGAATACCGGGAAGTTTGTGGGCTCAGTGAATGCTCGGGATACCATTCTCAGAACCAATCTCGAAGCCTTGGAAGAAATCGTCTATCAGCTGCGCGTGAGAAACCTCGGCGGCATCATCGTCCTTGATTTCATCGACATGGAAAGTGTTGAGGATCAGCAGAGGGTTAATGATCGCCTCCTTGAGGCGCTAAAGGCGGATAAGTCGCGCACGAATGTTCTCGCCATCAACGAGCTTGGGCTCGTGCAGATGACTCGTAAAAGAACCCGCGAATCCATGGAACGCGTGCTTACGGTCGATTGCGCTCATTGCAATGGCTGGGGCCGGGTTTTGAGTGGGGAGTCTTTGGTCTACGAGATGGTTCGGGAAATCGAACGCGTGTATTTGAAGCGAAAGCAGAAAGACATCAAGATCCGTCTCCGTGACGACATCTTTGAAAAGCTGATGAACGAAGAAAAACCTCTCTACAATAGCCTTGTCGAGAAATATCAGCTGAATTTGCAGTTCGAGCCAGCATCTCTGAAGTCAGAGATGCTTGAAGAGTCTGCTTATGAAGTCTTGGGATAATTGATTTAGAGCTTGGTTCGGACTTTGATTTCGCCTGGGACTTGCGCTCTCGTAGCCGATTCGCTTGCGGGCTGTGCGGTAGAAGTCGAAGAAGAATAAGATTTTTCTTTAGAAAGCGGCTGGCAATCGATCCCAGCCAGATCTTTCAACTCACCCTTCTGATAACGACAAGCGAGTTCCTGCAGGCGATACGTGGCCTCGCAGCGGCTGCCGCCTATGGCAGTTAAAGGCTTCTTCAGGTTGATCTCGCCCACTTTCGAGAGCTTGCATTCACTCAATTCATTTTCCTGAGCGACACAATTTTTCCAGATGGGTGGGCAGAGCGTCGCTGAGGCTTCGGCTTCGCAGCGAATCGCTTTCATTTCCTTGGGATTAATGCCGAGGTTACAGGCTTTTTTAGCCAGTTTATTTCTCGCATCACATTCATTTGCGCCCCAGGCTTGCGGGCGGCTCGACCAGGCAAGGTCTTGCTCTTCATAGGATTCAGCAAAACATTTGGATGGGGATTTGGAATCATCGCATTCGCTCATCGCAGCCGGGCAGGCGGCTTCGTTCGCGTCGGGATGAATGGTGATTTCGTTGATGAGGGCAAAGTTCAAATGATTGGAACAGGCGGCCTTGAAAAGAGCGAGCTTCGCCTGACAGGG
>SEDW01000001.1 GCA_004193325.1 Pseudomonadota bacterium
CCGCGACCAAAGGTCGGCGGATCGAGAATAATGCCTTTATAAAGACGATTGCGGCGAATTTCACGCGCGACAAATTTTTGAACATCATCGGTCAACCAACGAATCGGAGCGGTCGTCAGTTCATTCACATCGGCATTCAGTCGGGCCCAGGCAACGCTGGTCTTCGACGCATCTACGTGAGCAACCTGTGCTCCACCTTGAGCCGCTGCGAGGCTTGAACCACCGGTATAGGCGAAGAGATTGAGAACGTGGAACTCTTCGCCATCGGTTGAACCTTGATGACAAAGGTTCCGAATCCTTTGCCAGTTCATGCGCTGCTCGGGGAAAAGTCCGAGATGACCAAAATCTGTGATTTCGATCTGCAGGTTGAGTCCACCGTATTCGATCAGCCATGGTTTTTTGAGATTAGGATTCTCAATGTTCCACTTGCCATCGCCACCCGCGAAACGCTTGAAGTGCGCATCGACTTTACCCCATAGCTTTGGTTGCGAAGGCTTCCAAACAGCTTGAGGCGAAGGCCTGATAATTCGAAAAGGCCCGACTTGTTCGAGTTTTTCGAAGTTACCACTATCTAGGAGGCGATAAGTATTGTGCATGACGACCTGTAAAAGAAAATGGCTCCCTTGCCCTAAAAGGCAAGGGAAGCCAGGGAAAAACGAATTAGAAATTCATCGGAGCGAAAGGTAGGTTCAACGCTTCTGCAACCGCAGAATAGGTGACCTTGCCTTGATATGTGTTTAGACCGAGGCGTAGGGCTTCGGATTCTCTCAGAGCTTTCTCGAAACCTTTGTTAGCGAGTTCCATCGCATAACGAAGAGTGACGTTAGTCAAAGCGTAAGTACTGGTCATAGGAACATCACCAGGAATGTTCGTTACACCGTAGTGAATCACGCCTTCGTCAACGTAGACCGGATCATCATGAGTTGTCGGACGAATCGTCTCGATACATCCGCCCTGATCGATCGCGACATCAACGATAACCGAACCTGGGCTCATCGAACGAACCATGTCACGGCTCACGAGACAAGGAGCTTTCGCACCCGCGATCAATACCGCACCAACAACGAGATCCGATTCTGCAACGGCATTGCCGATGTTTTCCGGAGTCGACATAAGTGTATCGGCATCATTACCGAAGATATCGTCAAGATAGGCGAGACGAGCAGCATTTACATCGAGAATCGTAACGCGGGCGCCGAGGCCGATCGCCATCTTCGCCGCATTGATACCAACCACACCGCCACCAACGATCGCAACGCGACCGCGGCGAACACCAGGGACGCCGCCGAGGAGGATGCCTTTACCACCGCGATGTTTTTGCAAACACTGCGCTCCGACCTGAACCGATACGCGGCCGGCAACTTCACTCATAGGAGTCAAGAGAGGAAGGGAACCGTTCGGGAGCTGAATGGTTTCATAAGCGATAGCGCTGATGTTTCTCTTCACGAGTTCGTGACCGAGTTCAGTTGCAGCAGCTAAATGGAGATATGTATAGAGAATTTGGCCTGGACGCATGAGGGGGAATTCAGCAGCGATCGGTTCTTTGACCTTGATGATCATCTCTGCCTGGCCCCAGATGTCGGCCGCTTTATCGATCATTTTTGCGCCGGCTGCGACGAACTTGTCGTCAGGGATACCAGCGCCCACACCAGCTGATTTTTCAACGAGGACCTTGTGGCCAGCGTCGACTAACATCTTTACGCCGCCCGGGACGATAGCGACTCTGTTTTCACGGTTCTTGATTTCTTTAGGGACACCGATGATCATGGATGCATCCTTACACGTTAGAGGAAGGAAATCGTCAGGAAAGGCCTCGCTTTTCACTAAGCAATTACCGCGATTTCTTACGATACCAAGCCTTCAAGGTCAATCGTCATTCCATCAAACGCATACTCCGCGAAATTTGGAAGCAGCGCTGCATGCTCGACATAATCGACATCGTGAGCCAGGTGCGAGATTATACCTCTTTTCACGCCTAAATCATCGAACAGTTGTAAGGTTTCAGGAATAACTGAGTGCGTCGAATGGGTCCCAAAATGAATCCCGCTCGCTACCATGACGTCGATTTTGCCTCGCCATTCCCGAATCTTGCTCTGAGGAAAATGTTTGAAATCAGTAACGTAGGCAAAACGCCCGAAACGAAAGCCGCAACTCCCTACGTTGCCGTGAACAAGACGAACCGTTTCAATATCGAAACCGGCAAAGGTGAACGGCTCATCTGGAATGGCGTGGAGTGTCACTTGAGGTGTTAATCCGTAGTAGCCTGTGTCCTCGAAGGCATAGCGAAACCTCGCCTTAAGCTCTTCGGAGTATTCGGGAAGGAGGTAGCAGTCGAGAGATTTTCGGGACTTGAAAAAAAATGCCCGAAGGTCATCAAAACCTGCGGTGTGATCGGAATGCATGTGCGTATAGAGAAGTCCGTCGATCGATTCAATTCCAGCCCGCAAAACCTGAAGACGCATTTCGGGTGAAGTATCGATGAGGAGAGTGCGATCCCCTTCGCTCAAAGCAATTGAAGCGCGTGTTCTATGGTTTTTGGGGTCACTGCTCTTGCACACCTTACAGTGGCAGCCGATAACCGGGACGCCGGAGGATGTTCCTGAGCCTAAGATATGCACGCGCATAAGGGTATCCTCTCTGCAAATCGGAGTGAAAGGCAGCGTTCACCCAAAGGCTTATTGAAAATATTGTTCGATGGAAAGCCTTGGGGATGCAGAGCCTTTGACAAGTTTATGCATCGCGTTGAGCTTGTCAAACCTCCATGCTACCTGCTCGCGGAGGGCTTGTAAAAGCTTATTCAAACCGCCAAAATCCTCGCCCATCACCACAAATGTCTCGAACAAATAATTGTCCTCTTCCGACACTGTTTCGATGACCTTGAGCGCCTGTTCCTTGACAAAGAATTCAAAGGCGCCCTGGATCGTTTCAAGCGGCAAAAGTGCCTGCATACTTAGCTGCTGGACGAGCGCTTCCTGTCTGTAAGTCTTTTTCTCAGAGAAATTTTCTTCTATGAAATTCCAGATCTTTGGCAGTTCCTTTTCGCTGGGAAAAGATTTTTCGATCATAAATTTCTGCAGAAAATAATCTCGCGGCCCGTAATAAAGATCACAATTCGCGTGATAGCCATCTCGACCGGCGCGACCGATTTCCTGCGTATAAGATTCGATCGAACAGGGCATGTTCGCATGAAAAACATATCGAATGTTTGGCAGGTTAATACCCATTCCGAAGGCTTTTGTCGCCACCATTGTGCGAACTTTACCTGACATGAAGTCCTGCTGCGCCTTCTGTCTTTGATCAGGCATCATGCCGCCATGATACTGCCCAGCGGGGATTTTTCTAGCCCTTAGGCTGCGAAAAATCTCTTCGACGTTCTTGCGAGTGGAGGCATAGATGATGCCTTGGTCCTCGCGTGCGGCAGCCGCATCGATAATATTTTGTTTTTGCATCTCCATGTTCTGACAATGGTAGATGTTGAGCTCAAGATTCTCACGAACCGAACTCAAAGCGATGAACTGAGGATCTTTCATGCGAAGACTCTTCACGACCTCGCCACGTTCCCGGGGCGTAACGGTCGCGGTCAAAGCCATCTTTGGGCAATTCGCCGAGATTTCATCGAGGTTGGCGCCGAGTTTTGCATACTCCGGGCGAAACCCCTGGCCCCACTGCTGAACACAATGCGCTTCGTCAATGGCTATGAGAGAGATCTTGATGTCTTTCAACATCTCGCGGAAGCCATTGAGTGCCAGGCGCTCCGGTGACACATAAAGGACTTTTATTTCGCCGTTGGCTATTTTTTTGATCGCCGATTTTTTCTCATCCGGGGACATGTGACTGTCAAAGGAGAGCGAAGGAATTTTTAGCTTTTCGAGCTGACTCTGCTGATCCCTCATGAGGGCGATCAAAGGCGAGACGACCAGAACCATTCCCGGTAGAAAGAGAGAGGGAACGATGTAACAGAAACTTTTTCCGCTGCCAGTTGGCACCACGAGAAAGCTGTCACGTCCGCGACCCACAGCAAGAATGGCTTGTTTTTGAAACTCATGAAAGCCATCTATCCCTATGCGTTGAGCCAACTGCTCAAAAAGCGAGGAACTGACTGGATTCTTGTAGGTTTCTACAACTGGCTGCATACTAGATTTGGTCTTTCTACATCGAGAAGATTTGTCGTACTGACTTTATCCAACAACCATAGCTGATATTCGACCTGAAATCACAGATTTCAATGAGGAAACATAACATTGAGTCTCTACATCCAGAAGTATGGCGGCACCTCAGTCGGCACGCTTGACCGCATCAAGGCTGTCGCGGCGCACATAGCTTCCACCTATCGTCAGGGCCATCGCGTGGTTGTCGTCGTGAGTGCCATGGGCCAGCAAACTGATGAGTTGCTGGAAATGGCTTTGAAACTCAGTTCGAACCCGTCTCAGCGCGAAGTCGATATGCTTCTTACTGTAGGCGAGCGAATTAGTATGTCGCTCCTTTCGATAGCCCTAAACGATCTAAACATACCGACTGTATCCCTCACTGGGTCTCAGTCTGGCATACTCACTGATAATAACTTCGGCAACGCCAAGATCAACCGAATTTTGGGTGATCGGGTCCGTCGGGGCATCGAAGATAATAAACTCGTCATCGTTGCTGGCTTTCAGGGAATGTCAGAAGACGAAAAAGAAATCACGACCCTGGGACGCGGCGGATCGGATCTCACAGCCATCGCCCTCACCCATAGTCTTAAGGCGGATCGTTGTCAGATCTATAAGGATGTTGATGGCGTCTGCAGTGCCGATCCAAGGCTGGTGCCAACGGCCCGCGTGATCCCAAGCATGAGCTGGGACACGTTAAGCAATCTCACTTGGTATGGATCGGGAGTGGTTCACAACCGGGGCGTGCATCTGGCGAAGAAATATAAAATTCCGCTCGAAATCCGCTCCAGCTTTAATCTTGAAACACATGGAACTTTGATAGGGAGCGTTAAGCCCGTGGAAAAAGCCGTTGTACATGCCCTCACACATCGTAAAGACCTCGCATGGCTTCGTCTCGATTCATGCGACTCGTCGAAGATTCCGGAAATCCTCAGCTTCCTTTTCACTCAGGGCGAGCACCCGCTGTTCATTCAGCAAAACAGTGGGGATGCCGGAAATTGGGTGGAACTTGTGATGAGCCAGCACGCTGTGATTAAGTTCGAACGTTATGTGAAGGCGAGTCATGACTCGAGCAGCCTGCGTGTCCTGGCACAGAATCTAACCTGCGTTACAGCTGTCGGCGACGGCTTCTGGCAAGAGCCAAAGGTCATCGAGAAAGCTCTGCAAAGTCTGGGCAAGCCTACCGTTTTGGTCGACTGCAAAAACAATGTCCTCAACATGTTTATGCAACATGGCAATCTCGAAGAAATTCTCGGGCGCCTGCATAAAGCTCTGATCGAAGCATAAAAAAAAGGCCCGGATGGGCCTTTTCCTCTATTCTCATGTGATCGGGAATTATTTGATTGTACCGTTGAGGCCCAGGAAGAATGCGGTGTTGTTGGAATTATGAAGATGAAGGATGGCGAGACCGACTTCCGGTTGAATGCCATCACGTCTCCAGACCGCAGCGGCACCGCCTCTTGCGTAAATGCCCATTCCATCCTTGAAGCGGCTGTTCAGAATCTTGTCCTTGTCATAATCGCCAGACAAAGTAACTGTCCCCACTCCAAAACCCACTTCAGCATCGAGACGAATTGCGATCGCAGCGAAAGGTAAAATCATCTCGCTCACACCACCGCTGGCACCCATGCTGTTGATATTCACATCGAGCGATTGAATTCCACCGAGGTTATCCGAAGCCGACCCTTTACCAGTCAGGTAGTGCAGACGTCCGAAATAAGAAAAATCTCGCCAGAAGTGTTTAAAGAAGAGGCCGCTGACCTCAGTTCCGATAAATCCGTCACCAATACCGATGTTCACCAGAGCGATCTGTCCGGCCCAAGCTGTGCGGGCGAGCGGTGTGATGATCTTATAGTGAGCTTCGGGTGCGGAATAGGCGAGATCATTGATGATGTCTATGTCGTGGCTTCGTAAGAGAATAGCCCACTTTTTTGTGATTTTGATAATGCGTTTGCCACCGTCGATGTCGGTGACTTCGCCCAGCGCGACAAGCTCTTTCTCAGGGGTGAAAACACCGACCTTATCACCAACGGTAAGGCGACGAGTCTGCACCTCACACTGGGCCTGATCTTTGTCACACTTAAAAGGAAAAGCGAAAGAGGTCGAGCTCCAGAGCACAAAGGCTAAGGCCAATAATCTTTTCACGGGCGGAAGTCCCCCAGCAGGCGATGATCGTTCGAATGGACTATTAGTCATTCTACCAAAGTTTCAGAACTTTCGCTCGCCAGATCCTTAAGCCTTTTTCTGACCTCTTCATCGGCTTCCAATACGGAAATTTCGGCATCTGCGGCGCCGGCCATGTATTGAAGCGCTTTCATGTAAGACAGGCGATTGCCACCCGAAGGCATACTGCGCAAGACCTGAGCGATAGGAAACCAGCTCGGATCGGCTTCAAAAACTTCTGCTTTGGGTCTCATCAGATAAAGCACAGACGAAACCTGTCCTTCGCTTCGCAAGACCGGATCGATTGCAGCAATGGGTTCGATTTTGCCCTCGAGATCATTTCTGCCAAAGAATTTTTCCACGGCGAGAATTGCCTGTTTCGAGAGCGCGAGGGAATTATCCACCACACAATGAATACCGAAATAAGCGCCTCCCGAAGTCGGAAAACGCATGACACCAGTCTTATCGTAGACTGGCAGGAGAATGGTAAGAGTAGGGGCTTTGGTAATGATCATCGAATATCCCGTTTAGCTACGGCCAAGCTCATCGAGAACGAGACCTGAGATTTTTTGCACGGTTTCCATCGTACCCAGATGCTCGGTGGCAACAGCTTCAATATCGAGAAGTCCCTGCGCGTTAAATTCGCTACGAAGAGCTTCAAGGGTTAAAGCATCCCGTTCGTCACGCTTGTTGTACTGAAGAACCCTGGGGATGGAGCTTAGGTTGTACCCTTCCTGGGTCAGCATGTCCTTGAGTTTCGCCCAGGCATCAATATTGTCCTGCAGGGCACTCAAACTACTGTCGACCACAAACACGATTCCATCGATACCCCGCGTAATCACCATATTGAAGGTGGGGTAGAGGTTGTGTTCGGGAAGAGTGTAGATGTGTAACTTCACGTGAAAATCTTTAAGCTGGCCGACCGAAAGCGGCATGAACTCAAAGGGAGCATTGAATTTGTCCTCGAATGACAAAGGCTCCTTGGTCAGACGAACCTGCGATTTGTGAAAAATCGATTTCAGGTTTTCCGTCTTACCCGATCCTTTGGCGCCGACATACAGTATTTTGCAGTGGATTTCGCGCGTCTCAAAATTTGCATAGGCCATACCCGAGGCCTCCCACCCTCTATTGAACCTCAATGTCCTCGATTGTACCATCAAACGCCAAAATCGCCTCACGGGTAAGTGGATGATCCTGCAGGAGGGTTTTGAGGTCATCGCGCTCACGGGCTTTGACCTTTTGCTTGGTTTCCAAAAGGGTCTCGCGATTCTCTGGGGCATTGTCTGTCGCCTGAGTCAATTCACTCTTGGGCACAACATCGAAGATACCTTTGAAGCCGAAGAGCTGTTCAAAATGTACGAGGAGTTTTCTTCGGGTATCGAGATGCAAAAGCTTCTGGCCGGCGAGGCTCTCCGCTTCCACAGCAAGTTTGATTCGCTCGCGGGTGTATTCAAGGCTGTAAGTCTCTTCGAGCACACGAGCTTGAAGGGGCTTTTGTTTTTTCCATTCTTCAACGAAATGCTTCCAGGTTTCCGGCCAGGGTGTGGCTCCACCTGAGGGAGTTGCTGCCATAGCTGGGCTAGCACTCGGCGTTGCGACAGGAATCGGTGCAGCTGCCTGAACTGAACTTGCCTCTGACGCCTCTGCTGCCGGGACAGAGGCCGCAGCTTTGGGCTTATCCATCGCATGAGCAACAGCCTGTGCCGCTGACACATCCTGAGTGTCGATTGGCTTCGGCTTAGTTCTTTGCTGCATTTTTTCAGCAAAGGAATTCGTCTTTGACAGTAGGCCAGTCGTTTGCTCAATCGGAGCGGCTTTTGCCTCCGGAGCCACACTCTCGTCTTCGACTTTAGGGCTTGGTGGATAAATGGGTGCCTGAGGCACAGTTTCCACTTTAGCCACCTGAGGAGCGGCTGCAGCAGCAACGGCTGCCGTAGCCAAAGCCACCGGTGATTGGGCGATAGCTGCAGTGACAACAGTTTGGCTCGAAGTTGAAACTTCGATCCGCACAGCGGGCGACGCGGAAATCTCAGGCCTTGCAGGTGCCGATGCGTAAGACGGAATTGAAGATACTTCGGTCTTGGCCGCAGCATTGCTGGCTGGAGCGGATCCCGATCCTGGATTGCCGGACTGAGTTTGTTTCCAGCGATTTCTCAAATCAAGAGGAGGATTCGCTGCTCCTTCGGCTTTAGGAGCCTGCGGAGCGGCCTGCGCTGGAGCGGAGGACGCATTTGAAGCGGGAGATGGCGCCGAGTGAGCGGGCGTAATCGGATTCGCCTGTAGGGCTGCTCCTGCTCCTGTTCCTTGAGCCGCGCCGGTCATCTGGCCTTGAAAGAGGGCCGTGATATCGGGCAGACCGGGATCAAGGCACCATTCGAGGGCATAATTTTCGACCACGAAACGATCGAGTTCACTGTTTCGCAGATCATCGAGACATTTTACAAAGGTGCGGAATATGCGATTGAGATCAAAAAGCTTCGCTTCCTGTCCCATCACCTTTAAGGCCTGTTGCTCACGCTCTTCGAGATCAAGAAGATCAAGCTCGGAACTTTGATTGGGAATCGTTTTGAGAACAAATGCGTTGCGACAGGCCTTGATCAACTCTTCAACGAGAATCGTCATCGCAAGACCTTCCTGGTCCCAGCGAGCGATCACGGCGAGGATGCCGGCACTGTTTTTTTGCAAAAGCATCTTAAGAAGTTCATAGATGGGCTCGGCGTGGCCGCTGTTTACCATCGGTTCAACGGCTTCCCAACTCACCATACCACCGCCAACGGCAATGACTTGATCGAGTAGGGTCAGAGCATCACGCAAGGACCCTTTGCCTTCACGGGCAATCCAGTGAATAGCGCGGTCATCAAATTTCACATTCTCCTGAGCAAGAATGTCGGCAATGCGTTTTTTGGTAAGAACAGTCGAGATCTTTTGCAGGTGAAAGATCTGACAACGACTTTGAATTGTCTCAGGAACCTTGTGCAGCTCCGTCGTAGCAAAGACAAAAACCACGTGCTCGGGCGGCTCTTCTAAGGTCTTGAGAAGCGCGTTAAACGCACTGACCGAGAGCATATGAACTTCATCGATAATGTAAATCTTGTAGGAGGAACGCTGGGGAACGTAAGCCAGGGTCTCTTGTAAAGCCCGAACGTCGTCCACCCCGGTGTTGGATGCACCATCGATTTCGAGAACGTCTTCATGCGTGCCGTGCTGAATGGCGAGACAGCTCGCGCATACATTGCAGGGCTCAGGAGTTGGACCCTTTTCACAGTTTAAGGCTTTGGCATAAATCCTTGCCGTCGTTGTTTTACCGATACCTCTGACGCCAGTAAATATGACACCACGAGGTTCCCGTTTCAAACGAATGGCATTCGTCAACGCGAGCCCGACGGATTCTTGCCCGACTAAGTCTGCAAAAGTATTCGGTCTATATTTTCTAGCGAGGGATAAATATGACAAGGGAAACGCCTCCTCAGAGATCTCTGAAGCCTATAGAAATAGCACGTTTCTCGCGATGATGAAGCAGGAGAAAGAGAAAAGAAAAAGCGCACCGTGACTGCTAGATGGGCCGGACACCTGCTTCGTCCTACTACCGTTGCTACCTTCCGGTCCTGGCGGGGTTCGTAGGGAAACATCATCCGGAATCTAGCAATCACGCTGCGCTTTCAAGAGAAACAGCGTGAGCTTAACTCAAAGCCGGCCCTGAGACCAAACTTTTATAGAGTGGCGGAGAGAGAGGGATTTGAACCCTCGAGGCGGTTTCCCACCTACACGCGTTCCAGGCGTGCGCAATCAACCACTCTGCCACCTCTCCAAACACTCACCTCGGTGGTTAACCGAAGTGGAGAGAAGCTATTAATTTTCAGATTTCAAGTCAACAGATACTTGGCATCATTGGCTTTTGAACGCAAAAAAGCCCGAGAGATCTCGGGCTTTTCGTTAGTTTGGATCTAAATCAGGACTTGCTGGCGCGCTTGGCGGCTTTCTCTGGAAGAGTCAGAGCTTCGACGACAATTCGCTTTTGCTCTTTCTCGTGAACTTTCAAATAGCCTTCAGCAGTTGTACCCGCGTCACGACGGCCACAATAGTTGACACGACGGCCGGCAGCCAGTGCTTCCAGACGGTGACGGATAAAGGTCCAGGTACCCATGTTAGCCGGTTCTTCTTGAACCCAAAGAATCTCTTCCGCAGCACTGTAAGCTTTGAGCACGTCTTGAATCTGCTGCTCTGGGAAAGGGTAGAGCTGCTCGATACGGACGATGGCAACCTGGTCTTTGGTTGGCGTTGCCTGACGCTCTTTGTCGAGTTCGTAGAAGATTTTACCGGTGCAAAATACTACGCGGCGAACATCGGCTTTTTTCTTGATTTCAACGTCATCGATAACTTCTTGAAAGCCACCTTTGGTGAATTCATCAAGCTTCGAGATGCAGAGGGGATGACGAAGCAGACTTTTCGGAGTCATGATGACAAGTGGCTTACGGAAAGGACGAGCCAATTGACGACGCAACATGTGGAAAAGTTGAGCGGGTTTCGTCAGGTTTGCCACCTGAATATTGTAGTCACCACAAAGCTGCAAAAAGCGCTCTGGGCGGCCGCTGGAGTGTTCGGGGCCCTGACCTTCATGACCATGAGGCAAGAGAAGTACAAGCCCAGACGTTTGCTTCCACTTCGCTTCCGAAGCGACAAGGAACTGATCGATAATCATCTGCGCGCCGTTCACGAAGTCACCGAATTGTGCTTCCCACATAACAAGCGAATCGGGATCTGCAACTGTGTAACCGAACTCAAAACCCATGACGCCTTGCTCAGAAAGCGGCGAGTTAATGACTTCGACAGTCGCCTGTTTAGGATCGATTTGATTGAGTAGATGCAGCTTCTCACCAGTTTCAGCATCACGGATTACTGCGTGACGATGAGAGAAGGTACCGCGTTGGCAATCCTGCCCGGAGAGACGAATGTGTTTACCTTCAAGGCCCAGGCTTGCGAAAGCCAGAGACTCGCCCAGACCCCAGTCGATAGCGCCTTCGCCATTGATCATCTCAACGCGCGATTTTAATAGACGTTCGATCTTAGGGTTAGGGGTAAACCCTTTTGGAATATAGGTCGTGCGCTCAACCAACTTTTGAATCGTCGCGAGATCGATCGAAGTCTTAACAGGTTTAAATGAATCTTCCGGTGTGGCCTTAACGACCTTCATCGCCTTTTCAAATTCCTTTGGAATTGTCGAAACGATATTCACGAGACCTGCGCGGACTTTTTCCATGCAGTCTTGAAGGTGATCACGGAATTCTTTCATCTGCTTCGCGAGATCATCAGCAGCAAGAGCACCTTCTTTGATCAGCTTGTCAGTATAGATCGTAAGAACTGTCGGGTGCGCTTTGATTTTCTTGTACATCAACGGCTGCGTGAACAATGGCTCATCAGTTTCGTTGTGTCCGTGACGACGGTAACCGATGAGGTCGATTACGATGTCACACTTAAATTTCTGACGGTAAGCAACCGCAAGCTGGGCAACCCATATTACGGCTTCCGGATCATCAGCGTTGACGTGAAGAACAGGGGCACGAATGATTTTCGCCATGTTAGATGCATAACGGCTCGAACGGCCTTCTTCAGGATCGGTCGTAAAACCAACCTGGTTGTTCGAGATGATGTGGATTGTTCCACCGGTGCGATACATTTCAAGCTCAGCGAGGTTCAAGGTCTCAGCGACAAGGCCCTGGCCCATGAATGCAGCATCGCCGTGAATAAGCATCGGCACCACGCGATTTCGCTCAACCGTATCACCCAAAAGGCGCTGACGCGCACGGGCAAAGCCTTCAACCACTGGGTTGACAACTTCAAGGTGACTTGGGTTTGGCGAGAGGTAAGCGCGAATCTTGCCGCCTGAAAAGGTCGAGAGAGTGTTTGCGAAACCTTTGTGGTATTTTACGTCACCGTCGATACCATTCGTTTCGATTTCTGTGCCTTCGAATTCCTTGATCATCTGCTCGTAGGACTTACCCATGAAGTTGGTAAGAACGTTGAGACGACCGCGGTGAGCCATACCAAGAATGATCTCTTCCGCGTTAGCCTTAACTGATTCATCAGCAAGGATATCAAGGAGCAGAACCATTGTGTCGAGACCTTCGATCGAGAATCGCTTCTGACCAAGGTAACGGTCTTGAAGAAACTTCTCAAAGCCTTCAGCCTGAACAAGTTTCTTCACGACATATTTTTTGAGATCGGCTGAGATCCCAGGACGATTATGATTGGATTCCATCTGCGTTTGCAGCCAATGAATCGCTTCATTGTCAGTCGTATCGCGGAAATCCGCTCCAATGTGTGAGCAGTAAGTCTCAGTTACGAGTGTTCTTACTTCTCCAAAAGTAATTGGCCCCTTGGTGGGAAGACTCGCAGGATGAATCGTGCGAGCATCATCGACACCGGCGAGGCCACTGTTTTCAGGGGAAAACATAGCATCGAGGGTTGGCTTCTCTTTAAGAGGGTTTAGATCAGCTGAAAGATGGCCGAGTCGACGGAAGAGGTTGATGTAATCCTCAACCTTGGCTTCGATGCCGTCTCCATCACCGCTTGCCCCAGCAAAATTATTAGCTGCCGCAAACTCGTAGCCTTCGAAAAAAGCTTTCATCGAAGGATCTACAGCTTCAGGGTCTTTCTTGTACTCTTTGTAGAGGTCTTCAAGAAAATTGATATTCGTTCCGCTGGCGAAAGAAAACTTGCCGCCGTCGATCACACCTTTCATAAACCCAACTCCGTGAGGGCATAGCCTCGACTTTTAACCGTTTAAAGAGCGTTTATCGACTGCCAAAGCAGCCTCTTTGATCACTTCTGCAAGAGTAGGGTGGCCATGTACGGTACGAGCCACGTCTTCAGAACTTGCTGAATATTCGAATGCCATTGCGAGTTCCGCAATGAGTTCGGATGCATTTGGACCGACGATATGAGCCCCGATCAATAGATCAGTTTTCTTATCCGCGATCAGTTTCACAAAGCCTTCGGTATCGCCGTGGCACATCGCGCGAGCGTTGGCGCCAAAGGTCGATTTGCCGATTGAAACGGCGATGCCCTGAGCTTCCGCTTCCTGTTCGGTCAAGCCGATCGAGGCAACTTCGGGCCAGGTGTAGACAATGTTTGGAATCGCGCGGTAGTTGACGTGACCGTGTTTGCCAACGATGAATTCAGCGCAAGCGACGCCTTCTTCCTCGGCCTTGTGAGCCAGCATTGGACCATCAATAACGTCACCGATCGCGTAGATACCAGGGACTTCGGTCTGGAATTTCTTGTCGACCTTAACTTTACCGGCTTTATCAGGAGTGATGCCTACTTTGTCGAGGCCGAGATTTTTAGTGAAAGCGCGGCGACCGACTGCAACCAAAAGCTTATCGCATTTGATTTCCAGTTTCTGGCCGTCTTTTTCCGCGATAACGGTAAGTTCATCGCCGTTCTTTTTGAGTTCGGTGAACTTGGTCTTCTCATGAAACTCGAGGCCTTCTGCGCCCAAAGTCTTTTTCATGACGCGAATCACTTCTTTGTCCATCATCGGCAGAATGTTATCTGCAAATTCAATGACCGTGACTTTCGCGCCAAGGCGGGCCCACACGCTGCCCATCTCAAGACCGATAACACCGCCGCCGACAACGACGAGATGCTTAGGGACTTTTTCGAAGTCGAGAGCGCCGGTCGAGCTGACGACTTGCTTCTCATCGAACTTTGCCATGGGCAATTCGATTGGCTCAGAACCAGTTGCGATAATTGTGTGTTTGGTTTTGAGCTTCTCCTCGCCGCCTTCCATCAATTTCACTGCAACGATAGACTTATCAACAAAGGAACCTGTGCCTTTGAAGTAAGTGATCTTATTTTTCTTCATCAGGAATTCCACACCGCCCGTGAGCTTTGTGACAATACCAGCCTTGCGTTTGAGCATTTGCCCAACGTCAAAGCTGATCTTGTCGATGGAAATTCCGTGATCTTTGAACTTATGAGAGGCCGCGTGAAAATTCTCGCTCGACTGGAGCAAGGCTTTACTCGGGATGCAGCCCACGTTCAGACAGGTGCCGCCCAAAGTCCCGCGGTTTTCAATAATTGCGCATTTAAGACCCAATTGTGAGGCGCGAATTGCAGCGATATAGCCTGCAACTCCACCACCGATAACAACGAGATCAAAACTATGTTCAGCCATATTCGTTACACTCCCAAGAGCAGACGAGACGGATCTTCGATGGCATCCTTGATTTTAACGAGGAAACCAACTGCTTCCTTGCCGTCAACGATACGGTGATCGTAAGACATCGCAAGGTACATCATTGGACGAATGACAACCTGACCATTGATCGCCATTGGGCGATCCTGGATCTTGTGCATTCCAAGAATCGCGCTTTGCGGCGGATTCAGAATAGGTGTTGAGAGAAGGCTACCGAAGGTTCCGCCGTTTGAAATGGTGAAGGTACCGCCGGAGAGATCATCAAGAGCAATCTTGCCTTCGCGACCTTTTTTACCGTACTCGACGATTGCCGCTTCAATTTGTGCGAAGTTGAGGTTCTCACAGTTTTTAACAACTGGAACCATCAGGCCACGCTCAGTGGAGACCGCAATACCGATATCACAGTAGTCGTGATAAACGATGTCGGTGCCGTCAATCGAACCGTTGATCGCCGGATAGGCTTTCAATGCATCGACTGCTGCTTTTACGAAGAAGCTCATGAAGCCAAGGTTCACACCGTTGACTTTGGCAAATTGATCTTTGTACTTTTTGCGAAGTTCCATGATCGCTGTCATGTCCACTTCGTTGAATGTCGTGAGCATCGCCGCAGTATGTTGAGCTTCAACCAGACGCTCAGCAATGCGTTGACGAATACGAGTCATTTTCTCGCGACGAACGCGGCGTTCGCCGGCAGCCGGAGGGGCAACTTTCGGAGCAGCCGGTGCAGCAGCTGCTGCTGGTGCTGGCGCGGAAGGAGCGGCAGCTGGTTTAGCTCCGCCTTCCTTGTGCTCGATGAGATCACCTTTGGTCACACGACCGTCGCGGCCTGAGCCTTCGATCTTAGACGTGTCAATATTTTCTTCCGCACTCATGCGTGCGACAGCTGGGCTCTTTGGACGTGGGTCGCTTGCAGCCGAAGCTTGAGCGGCGGGTGCAGGAGCTGAAGCAGGAGAAGCTTTCGCTGCCTCTTCTTTTGGCGCTGCAGCGTCAGCGGTGGGAGCCGAAGCGTTCGTATCGAGGCTTCCCAAAATTTCCCCGACTTTGACGGTGTCACCTTCGTTTTTGAGAATGGTGAGAACACCTTCAGACTCGGAAACGATTTCGACAGTGGCTTTGTCGGTCTCGATTTCGACTAGGACGTCATCACGTTTTACAAAATCCCCAGCCTTTTTACGCCATTTGTAGACTTGGCCTTCAGTGACCGACTCGCCTACAACTGGAAACTTGACCTCAAATGCCATATCGTCTCCCCCAATGCTTCTATATTTTTAAAAAATCATCTTTTTTCCGGATATGTTTTCGCCTGAACTTTATATCCGAATCCCGAGCAAGACAGCAGTATGAAATAACAACTCTAGCCGAAACTAAAAAGATAAAAGAGAGCCTGTGGCTGCTTTATATGGTACACCAAATCGCCTTGACAGAATCAGGCAGTTTCTTCCCATACTCTGACTCTTCACGCTCTCTCCGTGCATCCTGCCGCGAATTCCAACAATGCTTGAATTACAGCGCCTGCGGCTTCTGCAGCTGAGCGATCTGCATCAGCACTGACTGATGAACCACTGGTGTCAAATTAGCCTTCTCATCTCTGAGCTCAATGAGTTTAACCCCGTATTGATTGGCTGCAAGAGCCGCCCGAAATGCTTCAGCCTGATTTGCAGGAAAGTGTGGATCGCCCTGCATTTGATAAAGGTAAACCGATTTGGGCAAACCTGCAAAGTCCCAGGCGATCGAACGCTGCTCGGCGAAGCGACCGTCCTGCCCGCTTTGGAGCTTCTTCAGCTCGCTGACGAAACCAGGATCCTTACCTTCGGAGAGAAGGGCCTCCCAATCATAAATGCCGTTTCCGACGATGAGCATCTTGAAGGGCATGGATTTCGCAATTCGGAAGGCGAGAACGCTGGCTTCCTCAAAACCCCAGATACCATCGATAGTCTTGCCGCCGTCTCTCTGCGCCTTGATCAGTCCCTCGATCGACTTGAGACTCAGGTCATCGCCGATGAGTTCTTTGCCTTCACTCTGCCCGACACCCGGGCGGTTGACGGCTAGAACATTATAGTCTTGTTGCAGAAAGGCCTGCACAAGGCCGGACTTGCAAGCGTCGGTTTTGAAGGGCGAATCCTTAGGATTAAGCATGACTACAAAAGGCGCTTTTACATTACGCGTGCAACTAAACCATTCAATTGAGTAGGCGCCGTCTAATTTCGCAGACATCCCTTGCTGGGCTTGAGCTTCCACAACTTTCCCAATGCCATCGGTCGATTCAATTTCAACCGAATTGGAGAACTGGTCCTGATTGGAAGTGCAGGCGCAAAGACTGGAGGCTATCAAGACCATGCTCAATACCAGGCTGCTAGGCTTATTCATGCGGGCCATCTCCTTAGTTAGGATTTTCGTAAAAGACATAACTCGTCGAGTAATCGCTTATCTCAAAATATAGCTTTTTTTCGCCCGGATCGACGATGTAATTGAAGTTTGAGTCCATCACCCCGTAGCCGTAGCGGTAAGCACGTGATTCGTCACCCCCGGTCTGCGCCCCTGTCGTGAGTTTGTCGACACTGATGAAGCGGTACATGAGTTTCCCAGAACTGATGACATCGAGAACACCATTGGTGCCGGTCCAGTTCTGAACAGAACGAGAGATTTTATTTTGGGATTCCTGAGTACAGCTCGATAGGGCTAGGAGAAGAAACACAGGGACGAGAAATTTCATAAACCCCTCAATGGCGACTGACAAAATAATAAGACGGGAGGCTTTCAGTTAAAAACCTTCTGACATCTGTTTTATCGCGCTTTGAATGAAGAGTCTGCAAAAGAAACGGGAAGCGGGGAGGGGAAGGGAGGAGGCCCGTAGGTACGGGCCAGCTAACTTAGGCTCAAAGCCCGATTAAACATTGATTTCAGGAACTCTGCTGTTGGCATCATTTGCTTTCAACGCCTCATTGGAATGCAAGGTTGCTCCAATGAGTGGGTTATTAAAAGCTTCGGAGGTATCCGTGAGAGTGTGGCGATCATTAAGTCTGGTGCCATCCATTTTCGTGCGACCGTTGAACTGCGCACCTTCCTGAACGACGAGCGACGAAGTATGAATATCGCCTTCGAATACACAGGAACTGCTGAGTTCAACTTTACCAGTTGCCTCGAGAGTGCCTTTGAAATGGCCTTGGATAACGATGTCTTCAACGCGACATTCCGCGTTAATGATCGCACCTTCTTCGACGATTAGCAGACCTTCGGAGATGACCTCACCTTCGACCTTGCCACCAATTCTTGTACTACCCTTGCAGTAAAGCTTGCCCGAAAAATGACAACCGTTCGTGATGATGGTAACGGCAAAATCTTTCAGATGATCGCGTCTGCTGAGGTTCGTACCTCCTTTTTTCTGTGGACTAAACAAGGCTTTTTCTCCTTTTTTAAAGTCTGGGATACCGGTCTGTCTTTTTCCCAGCTACATTGAACATGGTAGCATTGTTTTCCTGACGCAATGAGAGAAAAAGATGCCGAGCAAACTCATGGGCCCTGACTTCGAAGATTTCACGATTACGAGCGAAAATCTACGCTGGTTGCACGCCTGTCGCTGGGAGGGGTCACACGCAGAGGCCTTTGCGCAGGAGAGGGTTGCTTTCACCCATTCGTTTGGCAAAGTTCCTAACTTGGTCAAAAGCAAAACTCAAAGCTCACCGACTGTGACCTCGCGCTGGATACTCGTCGGTGACGACGACAAGGCCTTGGCCTGGGCCGAACTTCAGACCTTTCCACTGCAAATGTATAAGCTCGGAATTCTCATATGGGGATCCGTTGCAGACGTGACTTTCGATGAAGTGAGCCTTCGTCGTCTTATCAGCTTCTGTTTCATTGTGGGGAAGTTTGACCATTTGAAGATCGCGGCATCAACTCAAACGGAGTCCAGGATTCTTGAGACCTATAGCGAGAGCGTGGGGGATCGGAAGGATACGTACGGTCTCACAGCAAAGCCCTGGTATCCGGGATCTGTAGGTCTGACTCGAATTGAAAGCTTGGATTTGGCCAGGGATGAGTGGCTGAATTCGCCGGTGTCCTACGATCAAAGCAAAGACCTGCAGCACATTCAGCTCAGAATAGAGCGTTTTGAGAAGTCTCAGGCTCTCTTGAAACCAAAAAGAAAAAAGCGAGGCATCATTGCTCGCTTTCTACGTCCAAAAATAGATGACCCTCTCTTTTGAAGGAGAGGGTCTCATCTCATTTATTCGCCGTCATCAGTTGCAGCGCCTTCAGGAACGAACTCGCCGTCCTTCGGATACCACTTCTGGAGGGCCAATATCATTTCGTTTGCTTGTTTCGCGCTCGAAATGTTGAACTTACTCTGCTGGCGATACACGCCATTGCGTTTCTGGTACCGACGAATAGAGACCTTTGAAGGACCGTATTCCTCAGTATTCTTATCAAGTTCCTGATAAAGGAACATGATCGTAGTCCAGCTACCGCGAGTAAGAACGTTCTTATCGAGTTGCTTGACGACTATTTTGTCGTCTTCGGTGTACTCGATATCAATTGCATCTATAGTTTCAGCCATACGGTCGTAGCTCCTCGTAAGTGAACCTCAGTCCCCAACATCTGATGAAGACCGAAGTAAAATCCACTAACGATCTTAGCGTCAAATTAGCGCTTAGAGAACTGGTAGCGTGCACGGGCTGATTTCTGACCGTACAATTTACGTTCTTTCTTCCTGGAATCGCGGGTAATTAGGCCTTCAGCCTTAAGTACAGTACGATTTTCTGGATTCAGCTCAGCGAGAGCGCGACTGACAGCATGGCGTATTGCGCCTGCTTGTCCGTTCAATCCGCCGCCGACTACATTGACGATCATGTCGAACTTATCGACGTTGCCTGTCAATTCGAATGCTTGGCGAACGATCATTTTTGAAGTTGCGCGCAAGTAGTACTCTTCAATATCACGCTTGTTGATAGTGATTTTGCCCTTGCCAGGCTTCAAGTAGATACGCGCGATAGCGGTCTTGCGTTTGCCGATAGTATGAATAGTACCCTTGGTAGCCATTGCTTATCCTTCCTTGCCCAAACGAGTTGGCTGAGAAGCCACTGGCTTTTGCGCTTCGTGAGGGTGTTCAGTACCCGCGTAGATCTTGACGTTGCCAAGAACTTTGCGGCCGAGCTTGTTATGCGGCAACATGCCTTTGATAGCATGCTGAAGAATGCGCTCAGGCTTGTTAGCAAGCACGTCTTTAGCGGCAGTTTGTTTGATACCACCAACGAAACCAGAGTGATGATAGTACATCTTCTGAGTCCATTTACGGCCGGTAAACTTAACCTTGTCCGCGTTGATGATTACAACATTGTCGCCACAATCAAGGTGCGGAACGAAATTGACTTTGTGCTTGCCACGTAGAACGCGAGCAACCTCAGAAGCCAAACGGCCGACGGTTAGATTGTTAGCATCGAAGAGAACCCACGATTTTTTGATGTCTGTGGGCTTAACGCTGGTGGTTTTCATGGAAATCTACTCTCCAGTTGTCGTGTGCACGCTCGTCAAAGCATGAGGGATGTCGCATGAATCAGAATTTCTTGCCTTACCCAGCTAGTCGGCAAACTTAAATTCTGTTGCGCGTGGTCCTTCTCATCAGCCAAGTCTGCGTGTTATTTCCTAAAGGAACGCTTAGCTTTATCGTCTCTACGCACTCTAGAGGCCCGGAATATAGCCGATGACTGACAGGATGGTCAATACATTGTTACTACCGGGACGCGCCTAGTTTGAGAAAGCCTCTTAAAAATGAATTCCCTGCGGATAACGAGGGAACGGAATGACATCGCGTATATTTGCCATTCCCGTAACGTACTGTACGAGGCGCTCGAAACCGAGGCCAAATCCAGCGTGCGGAACTCCACCAAACCTTCTCAGATCGATATACCAGGATAAATCCTCAGGAGCGATATGGAAATCTCGCATTCGACTCTTTAGAACGTCGATTCGATCTTCGCGCTGAGAACCACCAATGATCTCACCAATACGAGGCGCTAGAACATCCATAGCTGCTACAGTTTTGCCATCGTCGTTTAGACGCATGTAAAAGGCTTTAAAGTCTTTCGGATAGTCGGTGACTATGACCGGCTTCTTAAAGATAACTTCGCAAAGGTAGCGTTCGTGTTCTGTTTGAAGGTCAATTCCCCATTGAACGGGATATTCAAACTTGGCGCCGGAGCTCAAGAGCTCTTTCACAGCATCCGTATATGTAATGCGGCCAAACCCCTCATTCGCGAGTGCGGCAATTTGTTCTACAGAAGAGTTTTTATAGAAGTTGCCGAGAAAGTCCAGCTCGTCGGGGCAACGTTTGACGATCTCCGCAAAGACGTAGCGAAGGAAATCTTCGGCGAGGTTCATATCATCTTTAAGGTTGGCAAAAGCCATCTCTGGCTCGACCATCCAGAACTCTGCCAAATGGCGGGTTGTGTTCGAATTCTCAGCACGAAAGGTTGGACCAAACGTG
This sequence comes from Pseudomonadota bacterium, assembly GCA_004193325.1. Taxonomy (GTDB): domain Bacteria; phylum Bdellovibrionota_B; class Oligoflexia; order Oligoflexales; family Oligoflexaceae; genus Oligoflexus. The sequence continues at coordinate 20,984 of SEDW01000001.1, forward strand.
TAGATGTCGCCGATGGAAAGAGCCAGAGCCTCTCCGTTTAACTGACCGCTCACCGTGAGGTGGGCCTTCTTACCAAAAAAGTCCTGCTTAAAATCGATCTCGCCTTTCGCGTCGCGAGGCAATTTGTCTAGCGGCAGAGTGGTCACTTGGAACATCTCGCCAGCGCCTTCGGCATCCGAAGCCGTGATCAAAGGAGTGTGAGCCCACTGAAAGCCGCGCCCCTGAAAGAACTCATGAACGAGAACAGCCAATTGGTTACGGACACGAAAGACCGCACCGAAACTATTCGTACGGCCACGAAGGTGAGCAATCTCACGCAAGAATTCAAGGGTGTGACCCTTTTTCTGCAAAGGATATTCTTCTGGAGAGGCGCCATAGATCTCAAAGCTGTCAACATGGACTTCCATATCCTGGCCTTTGCCCTGGGAAGTCTTGAAAACACCTTCAACGCGAAGGGAAGCGCCGGTACCGAGTTCATTCAACTTGGCAAAGTCAGGGTTCTGCCCATCAACCACGAGTTGAAGGTCTTTTTGGGTGGAACCGTCATTGACGACGAGAAAAGCCACATTCTTTGAGACGCGTTTGGATCTTAGCCAGCCGAAGATCGTGACCTGTTGGTCTTCTTTGGCTTCCGCTAGGAGATTTTTAATACGTTGGCGCATAGACTTCCCTCTCTTTAAGTATCGATCCCCAAGGTCTCAAGGCGTGACTGTGTATCGGGCTGCTGCGGCTTCGGCCTTCCGTAGATAGTCCTTTTCCCGCAGCATCATTTCTTTCCATTTGGCAAAAGGCAGGCTGTTGTCACCCTGACCCTGATGCGTCTCACAATAAACTTCGTAATATACCGCGAGAATATTTCGCGCAACTCTGTACCAGTTAAACTTTTTTACCTGCTCGTACCCGCGTGCCCGCATCTCACGACGGAGAAGCGGATCTCTGACGATCAGCGCCAGAGTTTCCGCCAGTTGATCACAATCGTAAGGGCTAACCATGAGGGCAGCATTCCCGACGACTTCAGGTAGAGAACTGGTATTCGAAGTAACGACCGGTGCTCCGCTCGCCATCGCTTCGAGCGGAGGCAAACCAAAGCCTTCGTAAAGACTTGGGTAAGCCACTGCCTGAGCTTGGCGATAATACTGGCGCAGCTCCTCGTCACTCACAAAACCTTTAAAAACCACATCCTGATGATAGGTCTTGATCTGAAGCCTTACGTCGGCGAAAAGCGGACTCTCGCCCCCAATAAGAACGAGCTTGGTCTTCAGGTCCGGGTTCCGCGTACGCATTCTTTCGAAAGCTTCAATGAGATTGCCGATATTTTTGCGAGGCTCCAAAGAGCCTACATAGAGAATGTAATCGGATTCCGTCACGCTCTCGGTCGAGTTCGTTTCCCGGGCGCCGAAGGTCTGGTCCACGGCCCAATAGATCAGCCGCACCTTGCTTGCATCCACATTATAAAATTGCAAAAGATCGTTTCGCGAGTTGTTGCTGTTGGTGATAACGCGCGTGGCTTTCTTAGCGAGTCTCGGAATGGCGATATTATAGGCGGTGTGAAAGGTATAGCTGTACCACTGAGGATTCACGACAAAACAAAGATCGTGAATATGAACAACGGAAGCCCCCGAATAAAACATCGGAGCCATGTTTGCCGGGGAATGAAGGATATCGATTTTGTGCTTTTTCGCGAGCTTTGGCAGAACAAATTGTTCCCAAAGATGATTTCTCAGGTTGCCGCCGACCTTGAGAGGGCTCGTGACAAGGGTGACATTAGGATACTTGCGCCACTCCTCAGCCTGATCTTCGCCAGTAAAAAGCACATATTCATTCTCTTGATCTATATCAAGCAACGTTTTTACCAAGTTATAGGCGGCTCGCTGTACACCGGTACGCTTCGCCACCAAAAACCGGCCGTTAATTCCTATACGCACAGTAAACCTCACTCAAGGACAAAGCTGCTTTCACGAACCTTCGACGAGATCAAGCAGTCCGGATTTGAGCTGCACAGAATTCTCACAGAGTTCATAGACTTCAATGGTCTTTTCAATCATCCGGTCCCAGGAAAAAGTCTTGGCGTGACCGATACCCTTTTTCTTGAGCTGCTCACGCAGGACTTCGTCATAGACACCGCTCTCAAGCGCTGCGGCAATGGCCTTATAGTCGAAAGGATTCGCGAAAATCGCATTGTCCCCGACAACCTCTGGCAGACTCGATGAACGGGCAACGACGACTGGAGAACCGCAAGCCAGCGCTTCCAGCGGAGGAAGACCAAAACCTTCATAGGTCGAAGGATAAACAAAGAGGTCTGTGAGCGAATAGACTGCCGGCAGATGCTGCTCTTCGATAAACTTCGAGAAATAGACGAGATGTTTTTTTCCGTAGTTCTCGGCGATTCGAATGAGATTGGCGTCTGTGGGGCAGGCCAGGACCAAAGGAATTTCCACGTTGGAATAGCAATAGGCCCGAACGAGCTGATGCACGTTCTTATGCGGCTTGTTATTCGAAACACAAAATATAAAGCGATCTGGCAAACCGTAGATGTCGCGGACATATTCCAGATAAAACTTGTCCTCGACCGGCTTATAATCTTCCGACACACCGTTGTATGTGACGAAAATTTTGTCCGGATCGATCGCGAGTGTGCGGACGATTTCCTTCTTACTGAATTTACTCACTGTAAGAATATACTTGGATCGCTTGATACTGCGCTGCACCACGATCTGATAATACATCTGGTGAAAGAGCGTATAAAATTGTGGAAGAACCATGTGGTTCAAATCGTGGATGGTCATGACCATTGCACAAGGCACGAAGACCGGCCCGACAAACGAAGGCGTGTGAAAGAGATCGATGTTCAGCCGCTTGAGAATCTGCGGCAACTCTCGTTGTTCACGCACACTAATCCATGGCGAATTGGCATTCACCAAATGAACATGGGAAGGCCATACGGTTTGTTCCAAGGGCGAACCCTTGTTGATCAACACATAAAAATTGTGTCGAGACGCGGCAACTCTCAGGCCTTCTAATAGTTGGTAAACATAGCGTGCAATACCATGCATGCTGCCCTGACGTATCATCCGGGCATCAATTGCAATCCGCACAGTTCCTCCTGCGTGTCATGACCAAAAGCTCTATTTCTTTACGCCCTCGAAAGTCTAGCCAGCCTTCATCCCCATGACCACTCTATTCGTCTTTTCATTGAGAATGGGAGGGAGCGGCTAGGACAATATTTCATAGCCTCTTAATCCCGCGAACGACGCGGCGCTGGCGAGAGGCGCGATTGAGTTCACTCTAAAGGTAGGTTATGATTAGGCGAAAGCAAGACAAAGACTCTCTTTCTCTTGTTTTTTGAAGGAGCTTTATGAAAGTCATTGCCCATCGTGGCGCCTGTACCGAAGCCCTGGAAAACAGCTGGTCTGCGTTCCGTACTGCCGTCGAAATCGAGGCGGATCGCATCGAGTTGGATGTTCATCTCACCGCGGACAATCAGATCGTTATTTTGCATGACGAAGATCTGAAACGTACGGCCGGTATCGACAAAACTTTAAGACAGTTGAGCCGAGCTGAAATCAAGCAAACGATTCGCCTGAGCAATGGCGAAGAGGTTCCTTTTCTCGATGATGTTTGCGAAGAACTTCTTTCGAAAATAGAAATCAACGTTGAAATTAAAGCGACAGGCCTCGGCATTGTTGAAGCCGTAGGCAAACTTCTCGCGACGCATCCCCTCGCCGATCGCATCGTCATCTCGAGTTTCGATCGAGACACCTGTGCTGCCACCGCAAGGCTTTTTCCTAAGCTTAGAGTTGCCCTGCTCTGGGACAAATACCTTTGGCTTCCGGGCTCTTTCGAAATGGGTCCACTGCGATTCATGAAAAAGCATGGTATTCGCATCTATCATCCTGAGGCCAAACTCCTCACCCCTGCTATGATGCGAGTGGCCAAAGATCGTGGCATTGAAGTGAATCCCTACGTCGGTCTCCGCGATGAAAACAATCGCGAACAGTTATGGTCTTATCTCATGACGGTCGGAGTGGAAGGCCTATGCACAAACTATCCGAGACAAATGAAACTTTGGCTGAAAGAGGCACAGGACGATGAACTCCGCTTCCAAAACAACCCCCTCCTGGTCGGTCAAACACCTAAAGTCCCCAGTTGATGGCATCAGCATTCGCTACGCGACCCGCGGTAAAAAGAATGCGAAGACTCGCATCCTCTTTCTCAATGGCCGAAGTGAGTGGATTGAGAAGTACGAGGATCTCCCTGAAAGCACAAAGTTCGCTGAGGATTCCCTTTGGGTCATGATGGATCATCGTGGGCAAGGCGCCTCAGAAGGCGCGCGTAGCCATGTAAAATCCTATGATCACTTTGCCAAAGATGTGTCTGCTGTTGTGTCGGAAAGCTTTGGCGATCAGCCTTTTACCATCATCGCCCACTCCATGGGCGGCCTCATTGCTCTCTACGGGACCGTAAAAGACATTCTGAAGCCAGATGGATTGGTCCTCTGTTCTCCGCTATTCGGCATCATCTCACCGATGCCGATGGCAATCGCCAAAGTCCTGGCCAGGATCCTGTCTCTGACTCCACTCGCCGGCCGCCCCACCGGTGCCGGATCCGATCGCCGTAAAACCTTTAGCGGCAATCCTTTAACAAGTTCCAAGCGAAGATTTCGCGCGTTAACCGAAGGCCCTTACAAGGCTCAGTCGCCTACTTTCGCCTGGGTCCATGCGACCTTTGCAGCAAGCGCTGTCATTTATAATAAGAATAATCTGAAGAAGCTGAAGATTCCGGTCTCGATTATCGTTGGGGACCAGGAAGCCGTTGTGGATCGATTCGTTTACCAGCTGTGGATAGATCGATGGCAGGAACTGTCGGGCAAAACTGCAAAGTTTAAGCTTGTACCAGGAGCTCAGCACGAGCTCCTGAATGAAGCGGATCGCTATCGTAAGATCGCAATTACGTTTATCAATCAGTCGATTATTTCACCCAAGAAGAAATAATCTCCCCGACCGGCTGAATGCTTTTTATGCCGCTCACACTCTTACCAGCCTGATAAAATTCTTTATAATCTCCGCCTTTGCCCCAGCTTTGTTTAAGCTGCCAGACAGAGCGGAGACTGAAGAACATTCGCGCGTAGTGTTTGGTCTTGGGATGCTCGAGGAAAAACTTCGAAACCACACCGGTCTCCGATCCTCTTACCTTCATATATCCCGTGTTGATCACAGCTACTGGGACGCCGGTAATCTTTTTCGTCAGAACTATATCGTCTTCCTCGGCTTTCAGAATTGCAGCTTTGTAATCTTCGTGCGCTGTGCATTCTTTCGAGGCAATAAATCTCGTCCCGATTTGCACGCCGCTATACCCCAAAGTCAACGCGGATTCATAAGCTTTACGGTCACCAATTCCACCGGCACAAACGAGCGGGACATTAAAGTCTTTAAGATCCCGGAAAAGATCCTGAGGCTTTTCATCACCAGCATGCCCGCCGGCACGGCTGTTGACACAAATCAGGCCGTTGACACCGCCGCCAATCGCTTTCTTCGCCCACTCTTTGGTCGTGACATCATGAAAAACAATGCCACCCTCTTTCTCAACTCGTTTGACAACCCAATCCGGATTTCCAAGAGCTGTGATAAAGAAACGAACTCCCTCCTCGAGAGCAATCTCGAGCCACTCTTTGTTCTTTTCCAAATATTTTTGGGAAGATTTTTCGATGAGAAGATTGAGCCCGATAGGATTAGGAGTCAGCGTGCGGATGTACTGCAGACCCTTGCGAAAATCATATTTGTTCACATAGGTAAGAGAGATTGGCTGAACAACTCCGATGCCCCCAGCCGCAGAAACTGCGGCGACAAGCTCGGGATTACTGCAGGGATACATGGCGCCACCGATGATGGGGTAGCGTATTTTCAGAAGGTCGGTAATAAGGGACTGCTGCATGAGATCCTCCGGGAGAATCTCAGCATTCTATGACGTTTACCGCCAAACCACCACGAGATGTTTCTTTGTATTTGGTTTTCATATCGGCACCAGTTGCACGCATTGTAGCGATTACTGAGTCGAGCGAGACGTGGTGAGAGCCTTCGCGTTTCATGGCGATTCGGTTCGCATTGATTGCCTTGACCGCACCCATGGCATTTCTTTCGATACACGGAATCTGAACAAGACCACCGATAGGATCGCAAGTGAGACCCAGGTTATGCTCCATACCGATCTCAGCCGCTTCTTCGACCTGCAACACACTTCCGCCAACTGCAGCGGTTAACCCACCTGCAGCCATACTACAGGCCACTCCAACTTCGCCCTGACAACCAACTTCCGCCCCGGAGATCGAAGCATTTTCTGCATAGAGAGTGCCGATGGCTGCTGCAGTGAGAAGGAAACTATGCACACCTTCGCGATTCGCTGAAGGACAGAATTCCTCGTAGTATTTAAGCACCGCTGGAATAATTCCTGCAGCACCGTTTGTCGGAGCCGTTACGACTCGAGATCCAGCAGCATTCTCTTCGTTTACCGCGAGAGCATAGAGGTTCACCCAATCGAGAATCGACAGGGGATCTTTCAATGCCTTCTGCGGATTCGAAGTCAAATCCTTATACATATCAGGCGCGCGGCGTTTGACTTTAAGTTTGCCTGGAAGAATTCCTCCATTGCGGCAACCGCGATTGATGCAGTCCTTCATCGTGTCCCAGATAAAATCCAGACCTTTTTTGACTTCCTCTTCAGTTCTCCAGCTCAACTCATTGGCCATCATCACCTGATGAATCGTGAGCTTTTCGCGTTTGCAGATTTCTAAAAGCTTGGCTGCAGAATCGAAGGGGTATTGAACAGGAGTCGTATCTTTTGCGAGCTTATCCTGTTTCGCCGTCTCCTCGTTAACGACGAAACCGCCACCGATGGAATAATAAACGCGTGAATGCAGCTCTTTGTAATCGCGATCGAAGGCGATGAAGCGCATGCCGTTCGAATGCAGGGGAAGAAGTTTACGGCGGAGAAAGACGATGTGTTTTTTGTAATCGAACTCGATCTCGTGAGTCCCCGAGAGGCGAAGTTTGCCTTCGGCTTTAATACGATCGAGTTTGGGTTCGATCGTTTCCGGATCAATCTGATCAGGAAGCTCACCCGAGAGTCCGAGCATAATAGCTTTATCAGTGCCGTGGCCGACGCCTGTGAGTGCGAGAGATCCATAGAGTTCGACAGTCACTGATGCTACCTGCTCAACGACTTTCTTTTCCTCGAGGCCTTTGAGAAACCTCTGGCCGGCACGCATGGGCCCTACTGTGTGTGAACTTGACGGGCCTATACCCACTTTAAACAGATCAAAGACACTCATTGCCATATCGAACTCCCACCGCTTCGCAGTACAAGCGTTTCCTACAATTCTACAGCTTAAACAAGCCCGATTTCGAGAGGAGGTTTAAAAAGAGATTTCAGGCCTGGTTTACTGACTCTCTTCTTAAGAAAACGAAGGGCTCGTTTACGATTCTACTAGGTAAACGAGCGTTTGCCGAACTGTCATATGATCAATTAACGGTTATGGTAAGTGAGGGTTTTGGAATCTCATGAGAAAAGCGCCCTGACCTTTCGATCAGAGCGCTTTGAAATTCAATTTAAGAGAATGCGTTACACGCGGTCTGCTTTACGAACAGAACGAAGGTTTGCATTCAATTGTTTTTTACGCAAACGGATCGACTTAGGAGTAACTTCGATCCACTCGTCATCATCGATCCACTCGATACACTTCTCAAGGCTCATTTGCTTGATACCGTAGAGGTTAGTGATACCGTCAGAACCAGTGGTACGCATGTTGGTCAATTTCTTAGGTTTGACTGGGTTGACGTTAAGGTCGTTATCCTTAGCGCACTCACCGATGATCATACCTTCGTAGACTTCAACGCCTTCACCGATAAAGAGAACACCGCGCTCCTGAACAGAGGCAAGTGCGTATTCTGTGGTGCTACCAGTACGGTCAGCAATCAAAGAACCTGTCTGACGGTGGAAGATCGTACCAGCGTGTGGCTTGTAACCGATCGACTCAGAGCTGATAAGGCCTGAACCGCGTGTAGCGGTTTTGAACATAGAGTTGGTACCGAGGATACCGCGAGTCGGGATCTCAAAGATCAAACGAACGCGTTGTTCTTCGGTGTTAGCCGCAGATGCTGCTTCGTAAGATGTGAGAACACCCTTACGCTGCTGATACATCTTTGTCACTTCGCCCGAGCACGTCTCTGGAAGATCCAAAGTCATTTTCTCGTACGGTTCCATTTTCACGCCGTCTTCCATCTTCATCAAGACGTTAGGACGACCGATCATGAATTCAGAGCCTTCACGACGCATTTTTTCGATAAGGATACCGAACTGCAATTCGCCGCGGCCTAGGAGGTAGTACTGATCCGCTTGCTCAGTGTCTTCCAAACGAAGAGCCACGTTGCTACGGATTTCATTCAGAAGGCGGTTACGAAGATCGCGCGACTGAAGTGGTTTCCCTTCACGGCCCGAGTTCGGAGTCGTGTTGATCGAGAAGATCATACGCATTGTTGGTTCTTCGACCGAAATACGTTTAAGAGCTTTACCGTTGAGGCCGCTCAAGGTGTCGCCGATTTCGAGAACGTCACAACCAGCGATAAGGCCGATGTCACCTGCCACGATTTCGTCAACTTCGATTTGCTTCATGCCTTCATAAGACAAGAGGCGAGAGATTTTGAATTTTTGTGTAACGGGTTTGCCTTCGCTATCAACGCCGTGACGAATAAGTTCCTGATCTTTCTTCGCGCGGCCAGAAGCCAAACGTCCAAGAGCGAGGTTACCCAAGTAGTCCGAGTAAGCGATGTTTGAAACAAGCAATTGTGCTTCAGCATTCGCGTCAGCTGTAGGTGCTGGGAAGCCAAGGATGACGTCGAACAGTGGACGCAGTGTGCGTTCTCCGCCGCCTTCGAGAAGCGCAGGGATCTCGTCGACGTTAGCTGTACACCAGCCTTTACGGGCACAAGCGTAGATGATTGGGAAATCACACTGCTCAGCCGAAGCACCAAGCTCAACGAACAAGTCGAAAGCTTTATCAACACACTCAGAAACCATATCGCTGCCGATAGCTTCTGGACGGTCGACCTTATTGATACAAAGAGCGATTTTGAGATTCTTATCAATCGCTTTCTGCAATACGAAACGAGTTTGTGGAAGCGGACCTTCTACAGCGTCGACGAGCAAGACAGCGCCATCGACCATGTCCATGATGCGTTCAACTTCGCCACCAAAGTCGGCGTGACCTGGAGTGTCGACAATGTTCACTTTCACGTCACCGAGCAAGAACGACGCGTTTTTAGCCGAAATGGTAATACCGCGTTCTCTTTCTTGAGAATCGGAGTCCATCATACGGTCGGCAGTATTTTCGTGAGCCTGGAAAGTTCCCGCTTGCTTCAGGAGAAAGTCAACGAGAGTAGTTTTGCCGTGGTCGACGTGAGCGATGATACAAATGTTGCGAAGATTCTTAGACATAATTTCCTTGGGTTCTGGGGTGTATCCCCCAAAGGCTGCTAGCCTGGCTTAAGTTAAGACGAGGAGATGACAAACCAATTTTCACAACCAGCGGCTGTTCAAACCGGAAACATCAAACGTCTTTCAAACAGAAAGAGCGAGCATATCCTATACCAACTACGCAGAAAGATCAAAGGCTCTCTCCAAAATAGATGCACAAGATTCCTGATTCAGGAATGGGGCCTGGAGGACCTAGTCCACCAAAATCATTTGAGTTTAACTGAAGGAGCGGCGGACCTACCGAAAAGGAGTCGACATTTCTGTTCCTTGATTTTCCGACATACGAAATTGGGGTGGGGTGGTTAATCCTTGAGCTCAGGGGCCTAGAGATGGGAAGGTCGAGAGGACAGGGTGGTCCTGTCCCTCGGATTTTCACAGAGCAACGGCTTCGGTTTTTTCGATCCTCTTGCTCGAGACTTGAAGGATCGAAAGGGGCAATTCGTTGAGCCACGCATTCGCTGAGCGATCGCTTTGCTTTTGAGAAAGACTCTGCTTCGCGAATAGATCATCAACTGAGTTGATTCTCCAGACCGAGCTTCGAGTCTTTCCGATTCTCATTCCTGGACCGGCTCGAAGCTAATGAAGTCAATGCAACCCTTGTGCCGAAAACCTTATTTTTTCAGGATGGCGTCTATGCAGGGGTTTGCCGTTTTTTCCCCTAATATTCATAGGGAAAAGCTCCTAGGACAGCAAAGCAGAGGAACTAAGATAAACACGGATAATGTCCGTCTCAGTACAAACCGTTTTTTAAGGCACGAGCAAACTGCAGCAGCTTAAAGCTCCATCTGCCTTAACCAGTTCCGACATATCGAGCGTAATCACTTCCATCTGCCTATCGAGGGCAGCCTTCCGAAGAATTTTTTCGCTATTTGGATAGCCGGCTTGAATCAAGAGCTTGGGTCCCAAACGCACGACGTTAGCGGCGACCACATCGGGTACATAAAAGATTTGCGCCTTTCCTTCCAAGGCCGAAATGATTTCTTCGGCCATCTGCCGGGCTACGCGGGAATCGGCAGCCAGTAGAGTCGTATCATCTATTGCGGAGAGGACCGATTTTAAATGCAGACCGCCACCAACCGGAATCGTTTTGATTCGTCCCGGAAGGATTTTTTCAAGCTGTTCGATAGCGGCGAGATTAGTACGAAGCGATAAACCAACAAAAACTTTATCGCCTAGTTGAAGAACATCTCCTCCATCGAGACAGGCAGGAGCGACGAGTTGATGCATTCTGAATTCAAAGTCTTTCAAGCTATCGTCCGAAAGAACCTTTGCCACCGCTCTTGATTCTTCACGGCGACTCTCTGCTCCAATGCGGGTGATGATGACGTCACGGCCCACGATGATTGCAGTGTCCTCGATAAAACAGCAGTCCGGATGCTTTTCATCAACGTCGACATCGATTGCGTAATCGACATTCTCGCGAACGACAGAGCTGTAATATTCGTGCTGAATATGGGCTTTTGATACATCTATCGGTATGGGTGATGGGTGTTGCTGCAGCGCATTGGCAAAAGATTTCGGCAAAGCCCTAAGCAGAGCCAGGCGTAAGTTACTCGTCTGATATAACGACATCGAATCTCTCTCATTGTGCAAAAGAATTTCTTAACACTTCATATTTGAAAACGCCATGGGTGCGCGTTCTGTAAATTTTAAGATTTGCACATTCCTAATAATATGCAGAAATTCTCCAAGAGCCCTCATATCAGTAACTTGCATCGAAATGGCCGATCAAAGGCTTTTTTATGGGCAGTGAAGTTGGCTAGAATGAGGCGTTCCTCAAGGTTCCAAACACGGAGTATTTTATGAAACACTATATTTTCGCACTCGGCCTCTTTGCGGCCGCGAGTCTTCCGGTCGCCTGTATGCACACAGCAGCAGGTACAACGGACAACAGCGTTCCCCCTTCTTCACGCATGACTGATCAGAATGTTAATCAAGACATGCCGACTCCAAATCACAATACGACCACTATGAGTGATCCGACTGTTGTCGATCCTGAAGGTGATCTGGCGCCACCTACGATTTGTAAAAAAGGTGAAGTCGAGATGAGACAGAGCGGTAAAATTGTTTGCACTCCAGCAGGCCAGAAATCTCCTGACAGCAACATGACCGGTCGCTAAAATTTGTTCGACTCTTAAATCTCGAAGGTCATTGGCCTTCGGGATTTGATTTTTAACTGCTATTTCGAGTTTGTCGACCACGACTATGTCATTCCTCCCAAGACTCCCCTTGCCATGGACTTCCCTGACCATTTGCAGTAAATCTCCTCGCAGTCGTGTCGCGAAGGGACGAAAAATGAGCTTTCATTACAACGCTATCGGTAGCATCAGGTCACCGTTCCGTGAAAAATTTGGAGTGCCGAGACAGTCCCTCATGATGGACGAAGCCCGTGCTATCGTTAAGCTCAATCCCGATCCAGGCTATGCTCTGGCATTGAGTGAACTTGAACAGTTCAGCCACATCTGGATCATCTTCGATTTTCATAAAAACGGCAATGGACGCTGGCATCCTTTGATCGACACCCCGCGTGTGGAAGCTGGGCAGCGTATGGGGGTGTTTGCCACACGCTCGCCCCATCGCCCTAATGCGCTGGGTATGTCGGCCGTTAAATTAGAAAGAATTGATTTGGATGCTCCGGGTGGAATCGAAATTCACCTCAATGGTGTCGACCTGCTTGATGGCACTCCTGTCCTCGACATCAAACCCTACGTACCTTACGCTGACTGTATTCCCGAAGCCAACTCCGGTTGGATTAAAACCGAGATCGAGAAGTTTTCCGTAGGTTTTGCTGTGGAATGCCTTCAGATGATTGACGAGCAGGCCAAGCGTGAACATCCGCGTCTAAAGCTTCTGATTGAACAGATGCTCGAACTCGATCCAAGACCCACCTCTCAAAGACGAGCCACGCCTATCAGCGATCCAGCTTCCGAAGGCCTACGCTTTGCTTTTCGTGTGATGGGGCTTGATGTTCACTGGGAAATTCGCAAGGGAACGATATTTGTTTTCAAGGTGCTATTGCTGGAATAGACTTCTCTAATCTCCAATGAGTCTCGGGCCGAGACATAGACAATAGGATCTTGGAATGAAGCTTGCCTGGTTCAAAACCCCTTTTTCGACTGAGACGAAAGATTCCGTGGAAAGCGGTATGACGATCATCGAGATTCTTATCGTCATAGCTCTGATCGGGACGATTATGACCATTATTATGACAAATGTTTTGGATAAGAATGATCAGGCTAAGGTGGATCTCACTTCGGTCCAGGAGAGAAAGATTGCCGAGAACCTCGATCTGTTCAAAGTGCACATGGGCCGCTACCCTAAGACAGAGCAAGGCCTTAAAGCATTATTAGAAGCTCCCGAGGTTAGCAATAAATGGCGAGGGCCTTATACTGAACTTGAGAAATTGAGCGATCCCTGGTCACAGGAATTTAAGTACGAAGCGCTAACGGCAAACAGTTATCACATTACTTCTGCCGGGCCGGACGGGGAGTTTGGCAATGCTGACGACATCAGCTACCCGGTCGCCAAAGCCGGCGAAGATTTACCGAAGAGTTTTGAATTGAACGTTGGCAAGCCTGAAGAGCGAACTAGGGAAGAGCAGGAAAAGATTCAGAATGGTGAGCAATAAGCTCTTCTCTCGATAAAGGCCGCAGGCATAGAGTCTGCGGCCTTTGCTTTTTTGAATCAATGGGTCAAGGGAATGACGCCGAAAAGCAAAGCAGCAATCAACATGACCACGGATGACCCGAGTGCCCAGGGGAGAGTGAATCGTTGATGGTCTCCAAGCTCGACTTTGGCTAATCCGACGAGGAGATAGGTCGAAGGGACCAAAGGACTGAGAAGGTGAACCTGCTGCCCTACGAGCGATGCGATTCCAACCTCTCCTGGCGTGAAGCCGTACTTAGCCGCTGCAGTCATGAGTACGGGAAGGATTCCAAAATAGAAGGCATCATTGGAGATGAAAAACGTGAAGGGCAGACTGAGCCCTGCAATAATTATCGGTAAGTAAGGGCTCATTCGCTCTGGAATCCAGCTCACAACGCTTCCCGCCATCGCATCGACCATTCCAGTTCCCGATAAAATTCCGGTGAAAATACCAGCTGCGAAAATCATCGACGATACGGATAGAGCATTCCCCGCATGGGCAATGAGACGTTCTCTTTGCTGATCAGGATTGGGATAATTGACGATGAGGGCCACACAAAAACCTACCATGAAAAGGACGGGAAGTGGCAGGACGTTTAGAACGAGAGAAACCATTAAGGCCAGAGTGATCAGGAAGTTTATGGGCAAAAGTTTACGGTGATAGTCCGATTGGGGCTTGGTGTTTTCTTCAAATGCCTCTTCCCGATCCTCAGCAAGATTCACCGCCGTGCTCATACCGAGTCTTTTACGCTCTTTGATTCCAAAGATATAGGCCACGACAAATATCCAAACTGCGCAAGCAACCATAACGGGAATCATCGGCAAGAAAAGGTCGTTGGGAGTAACCTTAAGAACACTGGCGGCTCGAGCCGTGGGCCCGCCCCAGGGAGTCAGGTTCATCAGACTGCCTGACATCATCATGATGCAGGTGAATATCAGGGGATTAATTCCAGTTCGCCTGTAGAGGGGGAGAAGCGCTGCACCGGTAATCATGTAAGCGGTGGAACCGTCCCCATCCAGTGAGACAAACAACGATAGCGCTGCTGTCGCGAGTGTGATCTTTAGCGGGTCACCGCCCACAATCTTTAAGATACGTTTCACAATAGGCTCGAAGAGGCCCGTATCGATCATCACGCCGAAGAAAAGAATAGCAAACATCAGCATGACAGCGATTGGCGCAAGATTTTTGATGCCGTCGAGCATCATTGGCCTTAATTCGCTACCAAATCCGCCGATCAGTCCGAAAATTATGGGTACGATTATGAGAGCAAGCAGTGGAGATAATCGCTTCGTCATAATCAGGACCATAAAGGTCACGACCATGCCGAAGCCCAGGAATGTCAACATTGTTACTCCAACTTACGGTTTGTGCTTGAAAAGACTTAGCAAGATTTGAGCAGAGTATCTTCAACTATTTAAACGAGACCTTAGGTATTTCTCCTATCGCCACACTGCCGCCTTCAATCTTACTTGAATTTCATTTCGTAGATGGTTTTCTGTGCCTTCTCAAAAAAACGAAATTTATATTTTTTATGGTTTTTATCGGAACATGGACTCCATTTTCGGTTCCGAATGAAATTCGCGCCAATTGCATTCGGAAAAATCCTCTTTTAGTTTTAAGCAGGTCATAACCTAGACCAGTCCAACTCAAAGGAAAGCCAAACATGAGAAAATTTATAGCCGTCGCTGCTCTCGCTACCGTAGGCTTACTGCCTCTTGCCTGTGACAAAGATGATAACGACACGAATGATAATGGAGCTGGCAACCCAGCGATAAATCCTCCTGGAACGTCCCTGACAGGCGAACTGCCGAAAGCAGATCCTTCGTTTGACGCAAAAAAACTCAGTCAGGTTCATGGTTGGGCTCAGGGTTTGAAACCAACGGCGCCAACGGGATTCACAGTTACCGAGTTTGCCTCTGGCCTCGACAATCCACGCTGGACTTACGTCTTGCCCAACGGTGACGTCCTAGTTTCCGAAGCGAACACACTCAACAGTGGGGCTCAGGAGGTCAATCTCGATCCAGCTAAAGCGGCTCGCCGTGGCAGCAGCGCCAATCGGGTGACTCTTCTCCGAGATGCGGATGGAGACGGTATTGCTGAATTCAAGACAACTCTTATCGAAGGTCTCAGTCAGCCACTGGGCATAACCTTTCTGAATAACCAGCTCTACATTGCCAACACTGATTCACTTCTCCGCTTCCCCTACACTGTGGGGCAGGAAAAACTCGATCTCGCTTCGGGTACAAAGATTTTGGACCTGCCTAAAGGTGGTTACAATAATCACTGGACAAGAAACCTTTTGACCAAGCCTGACGGCTCGAAAATTTATGTTTCGGTTGGCTCGTCGAGCAATATCGCCGAACACGGCATGACCGAAGAAACAAGACGCGCGAATATTCTTGAAATTAATCCTGATGGTAGCGGGGAAAGAGTGTTTGCAAGTGGTCTTAGAAATCCAGTGGGTATGGACTGGGCACCAGGTACGAATGAACTCTGGACTGTCGTTAACGAGAGAGATTATCTCGGCGAGGACTTGGTTCCTGACTATCTCACCAACGTTGTTGACCAGGGCTTCTACGGTTGGCCATATTCCTATTTCGGAGCGAATCCGGATCCGCGCCTAGCCGGACAGCGTATGGACCTGGTCGCTCAGGCGATTGTACCTGCACAGGCCGTCGGAGCCCATACGGCTTCGCTGGGAATGACATTTTACAAAGCAGCAGCCTTTCCAGCAAAATATCAGAACGGAGTGTTCGTGAGCCAGCACGGTTCCTGGAATAAAAACGATATTGCTGGCTACAAGGTCATCTTTTATCCCTTCGCCAACGGGCAGGTTTCTGGGCCAGCAGAAGACTTTCTCACAGGCTTCGTCATCAATGCTGCGACAGCAGATGTTTACGGTCGGCCTATGGGCGTGACGGTTGGTCCAAGAGGAGAATTGCTTGTGGCTGATGATTCTGGCGATAAGATCTGGGCGGTAAAAGCTGCGCCTTAAGGAACTTACAATTTCCTTAAGTCGATTTCT
This sequence comes from Pseudomonadota bacterium, assembly GCA_004193325.1. Classification (GTDB taxonomy): domain Bacteria; phylum Bdellovibrionota_B; class Oligoflexia; order Oligoflexales; family Oligoflexaceae; genus Oligoflexus. The sequence goes on from SEDW01000001.1 coordinate 37,180, forward strand.
TTAGTCTTTCACTATCAACTACACCTGAGGGAATTTCCGATGAGAAAAAGCACAAAGTTATTAGCTTCGATTACTCTTCTGGGCCTTTCTAATCTGGCCTTGGCTGCTGGGACCATTCCAACCAAGGATAAATCTAAAAAAGATTACCACACCCTTGCTACAGTATCGTTGGTCGATGCCGTAGGAGCCGCGCTCACCAAAGTACCCGGTAAAGCGGTGGATGCGGAGCTCGATTCGGAAAAAGGTTTCTTGGTTTACGAAGTGAAAGTGATTGGTGACGACGGCAGCACTCATAAACTTGAGGTTGACGCAGGCAACAAAGAAATTCTCAAAGACGATGTGAAGAAAGGTATTCACTAATACCATGCCCGCCTTAATCGGCGGGCTTTTTTTGTTTGATGAGGCAATCTTTGTGAAAAGCTTTGTGAAGAATAACCTTCCCGTTGACTCGATACGACGCTTTCTAGAGCCGGGCCCGATTGTGCTCGTGAGTTCGGAATGGAAAAATAAACGCAACATCATGACCGTGGGCTGGCACACAGTGATGGGTTTTTCACCGTCTCTCATCGGCTGTTATATCTGGAATGAGAACCGAAGTTTCGAAGCCATTAGGAAGAGCCGCGAATGTGTCTTTAATATTCCAACGATTGATCTGATGAAAGAGACCATTGCGATTGGTAACAGTGAAGGTGAGGATATCGATAAATTTGAAGCTTACGGACTGACTCCCTTGAAAGGGAAAAAAATAAAGGCTCCGCTAATCAAAGAATGTTATGCAAACTTTGAATGTAAGCTCTATGAGACAAAAATGATTAAATCATACAATTTTTTTGTCTTCGAAGTCGTGCATGCGGTTGCCGCCACAACTCCCAAGTTTCCGAAGACTTTTCATTATCGAGGCGATGGGCAGTTTATGATTTCGGGTGATTCTAAAAGCATGAAGTCACAGTTTAAACCCCAGTATCTTTGAGTCTACGATTTTTAAATCAAAGTAAAGGCCAGGACTCGTGATGAATCCTGGCCTTCTCTTAACGGCTCACTTACCGTGGCATTTTTTAAACTTCTGCTCGGATCCGCATGGACAAGGATCATTGCGTCCGACTTTCGCCTCGGCTCTGACCACTGGATCGTGAGTATGATGGTTGTGCGAACAGCCAGGACCATGGACGTGGCCCGCGTGGCTGTGCTGATGGGTTTCGGCAGCAGCATCTGTGCTTGTTTCGCTTACGCTATTGCTATCGAGATTTTGATTCATATTGACGAGGCTCCTCTACTGAGAATGCGAATTTATCGAGTCCGCACCGACTTTGTCAAACAGTTGCTTGGAAGAATGATATTACCCAATACATTCATGTGATTAGACGCTTAGATTTTGACGACCAAAGCCTGTAAAAAGCTGACATCGGCTTTCTTCACGCTGCTTGGAGGCCGCGCATTGTAGGAGTAGACCTGCGAGATGCGGTAACTCAAATTCTTATTGATCTGAATGAGAAGCGAAGTCTCGTTGAGCGTCCTGTGATTGCTGATCTTGCCGATCTCAGGCTGATAATAAAGAGTGTTACCCAAGGTGCAGCAGTCGGGCCACTTCCAGCTTAGATATAGAGTATTGGCAATGCGTTCCGTTTCACGTTTCGCTTCACGCAACTCTCCCTCTTCCTGAGAAAATTCTTCTCGCTCGTGCATATAAGCAGCACTGATCGCGACGTCCAGATTTTCAATAGGACTCACCTGATAGCGTGGTCCCGTCCCGACAAGATTTCGACGTGCGCTCCTTCGAAATCGGTCCGCATCCTGCTGGACATAGGCTTCCCAGCCCCAATGCTCAGAAAATTTATAGCGATAGCGAAGATGCTGAAACTGACTGTCAGCCGAACTTTGACCGGACTCAGTACTATACTCGCGGCGCATGACGAGGAGCCATAGATCTTCTGGCCTTTTGTAGGTCAGCGTTCCCTGGCCCGACAATCGCTCCGTTTCGGTATTACCGCTCTTCTTTTCCTGTCGAAATTCCGCCGATAGGCCAGCCCCGTCAGGAATATCACCACTGAGTGCAGCCTGCATATTCACAATTTGGGCCTGAGTTGCCGTTGAAATCATGGTGAAGAAAAAAACTGCCCAAAGAAAAAGCCATTTTTGCATAACATCCCTCCGCATCAAGCTAGGGTTTTTGCATATATTTCTTCAGATCGAAACCCCTGACTTGAACGCCACAACCGCTTACACCAAGGAAAAAGGTGAGAAAGACAAAATAAGTTTATTTTGGACAAAGCTTAATTCGCCTTCACGCATGATATGATGATGCCTTCCCCAAAGTTGATTCAACGAGGACCTCAGTCCCATTTGATAGAGCAAGATATGCCAACGCGTAAACTCATGTCGTCGATCAAAGGGCTGACTCAGAAATTTAAAGGGAAATCAGAAGAAGCCCCACAGAGTCGCGAGAGCCGCGTGCATCCTCGCTTCGACCTCAAGCATTCCAACCTGTTCCAGGCGCAACTTCCGGATGGATCGAGTGCACCTATTCTCAATCTCTCATTTGGCGGCCTCAGCCTAGGTTCCGTACCGACAGAAGATCAGGTCCCAATCATTATCAACGTCCTTGGCCGAAGCATTAAGTCCCAGATTGGTGTGACCCATCGCGGATCTCAATTGATCGGCAGTCGCTTCGAACCGAAAGAGGCGGCGCTCCTCAACTTCCTTCAGCCTCTCCTCGCCGCATTACAACAAGGCCTTAGTCTAAGCAAAATTGATGCGTCAGCGCTCAAGGATACTGCCAAAGAAAAGTATGAATGGATCCTGCGTGGGGAAGGGCCGACAGATCTCCTGATCGGGTCGAGTCTAAATCCTATCGCTCATGTGGCGATGACATTTCGGATGGATAAAGATTATCTGCAGCTCATGATTCAAGATCATCAGGTGACAACAGCAAGATCTGCTGATGACCACGGTCTGGCGGCCAGGATGAATCTTGATGCAGCGCCAGACCCCAAGGTGATTGAGCAGTCCATTCTTATCCTGACAGGCGCGATGGCTCAGGATGAGCTGCTACCGGTCTTAGGACCCGTTGTAAGCTTTCTCGAAAAACTCCTCGATCATTGATGATCAGGGCCCGCAATTGACGCGGGCCGAGGATCTTCTCTAGACCATTCCGCTCACTGTGCTAATTTCCTCTTCGACGCTTAAAAAGGGGAAAACCATGACAGCACAACGCGACCCAATATACTGGCGCTATCCTCAGATCACGCCTTATCGAAGCGATCGCCTCCGAGTCTCTAAAATCCACGAAATATATTTCGAAGAATCCGGCAATCCCAAGGGCAAACCAGTGGTCTTTGTCCACGGTGGACCAGGCGGGGGAACCGAGCCGAATCATCGTCGATTCTTTAATCCTGAGAAATACCGAATCATCCTCTTCGACCAAAGAGGCTGTGGCAAAAGCACTCCTCACGCGAATCTCGAAGAAAACACTACCTGGGATCTCGTCGCAGACATGGAAACGCTCCGTAATCATCTCGGCATCCAGCGCTGGCAGGTCTTTGGGGGATCATGGGGCAGCACTCTCGCCCTCGCATACGCTCAGACCCATCCTAAGGTCGTGACAGAGCTCGTTTTGAGAGGCATCTTTCTTCTCCGCAAGCAGGAGATCGATTGGTTCTATCAGTTTGGAGCGAGCGAGATCTTTCCAGACGCCTGGGAATCCTACCGAGATGCGATTCCAGCTGAAGAGCGCCATGACTTTTTAAGCGCTTATTATAGGCGTCTGACTTCAGACGATGCCAAGGTTCGACTTGATGCAGCGCGAGCCTGGAGCGTTTGGGAGGGGAGTACCAGTAAACTTCTTCCCGAAGCGGATACAATTGCCCGTTTTGACGAAGCGGAATTCGCCCTCGCGTTTGCCCGGATCGAATGCCACTATTTTGTCAACAAAGGCTTTTTCAAGGAAGATGGCCACCTCCTTAAACACATCGATGCCATTCGTCACATCCCAACAGTCATCGTGCACGGCCGCTATGATGTTGTTTGTCCCATTACCTCAGCCTGGGCCCTTCACAGAGCCTGGCCTGAAGCGGAACTTATGATCACTCCAGACGCGGGTCATGCTGCTATGGAAGCTGGCAATTGCCGCGCCTTGGTTGCAGCAACGGATCGATTTGCCAATTTAGGTGAATAATGTCCGCTCGGGGAAAGTCTTAAAAATCTCATGACTTGTCCACCATCTTTCGATCGTCATGTACAGCGCTTAATGTGATACCTGTCAAGACAAGGAGCAATAGCATGGCGATCGAAATCAGGCCCCTAGTCCGTGACGATATTGCGAAGGCGGCTGAGATTCTCTACCGCTCTTGGCATGAATCCTTCTCAAAGTTTATTCCCGCCGAAGTTCTTGCCCGCATCACTCCCGAATCTTCGCTCGCGGCTTGGGACTATGCGACAACTGTAAAAAATGCTGATCTTGTCAATCTCGCTGCCTTCGATGGTACAGATCTCGTAGGGACAATCAGTATTGGTCGTCAACGAGAAAAGTATGGTGCAAAACGAGAACTCTGGGCTATGCACGTCGATAGCCGATGGCAGAGAAAAGGTGTGGGTCGAAAACTTTTTGAAGCAGGAATGAAAGATAATGATGCCCGAGGCGCCGGATCAATGGCTCTTTGCTGCATCGACAAAAACACGTCTGCCATTCAATTCTACGAGGCCATGGGCGGTGAGGTGCAGCCTGGGCTCAAGAAGCGAGACGGATTCGACGAGGTCGTGATTCTTTGGAAGGGAAAAGATTAGAATTCATGCCTTAGAAACGAATTCTAATCTCTCAAGAATCAGTGGGAACCAGGAACAGGCGCCGCTTGACTGCCAAGCACATACACTGTTGCGCGTTTTTGAAGTTCGTAAGATATCGTTGCCTGGGCGAAATTCGTCTGCGCCTGGAAAAGAGCAATTTGAGCTGCCGACAGATCGATAAAACTTAACGCCCCCACTTCATAGCGACCTGAGCTAACTTCAAAGGCTTTTTGAGCGGCTCTTAAACCAACCTGAGAAGTCTGCATTTGCTGAACAGCCGCATCGCGATCGTTGATCATCTGCTTCACTTCACCGACGACTTGATTGCGATAATCCTCGCTATCGATCTTCGCTCTATAGGCTATGCCTCGAGCCACAGACACTGACGACCGGGTTAGGCCGCGGTCGAAAATATTCCAGGTCATGGCCAAACCATAGGTGTAGTTCGCATGATCCTCCAGCTGCTGACCCAGTGAATCCTCTTCGGCAGGAGCCACATCCACTCCGTTCACTCGCTGGAAATCAAACTTACGGCTCAGAGCTCCGTAGGTCGCGACAAAATCGAGTCGAGGGTAGTAGGGTGCCTGAGCGACATTCACATCCTCACGCGTCGCCTCCGCAATCTTTTGGCTGGCGTCGTAGTCCGCGCGGCGCTTGAGAGCTTCTTCCGTAAGATTGCTAATCTCCTGATCTCGAATCGCAGGATTTTGTACAGGCTGAACGTTTTGTGCGAGCACCGGCTCGACAAAGGTCACAGCTTCTCTTGGATCCATGCGAAGCTTTTTGAGCAGAACAATTTTATCCGTTTCGAAGCGATTTTTAGCTGAAATCAATGCCGATTCATCAGCACTGGTCTGTGCCTGCTGGCGAAAAAAATCAGCCAGACTTCTGGCCCCAACCTGACTTTGTGCTTCGAGGAGTTTCGTTCGATCCTGTGAGATCTTAAAGTTTGCTTCAGCTATTGAGATCAATTTTGCATCGAGAATCACCTGCAGGAAAGACTGGGCAACATCAAGCGCAACCTGCTCTTTAGCTCGCTCAAAGGTCCTATCGGCCGCAAGTTTTTTGTCTTTGATCGAACGATAATTCGAAAGATCAGAGAGACCGTTAAAAAGGTTCAGCACGGTCGATATCTGGTAATTGGAGCCATAACTTGATCCATCGATCAAGGCTGGAGCTGCGGTTGCCACGAAGAGTTTGCCTCGAGAGGCATTATAATTCGCCTGGGCTGTTACGTTAGGCAGCCACTGCAGATAACTCTGAATCAGTTGTTCCGCTCGAACATCGGAATCCACATCAGCTTTTAAAACAGTGCTGGCTTCCTTCATGGCGATCGCGATGCTGTCATCGAGTGTCAGCGCTCTGCTGCCAGTCTGGGCCAGAGCTCCAGCACTCAAGAAGAGGGGAAGGAAGAGCGCGAGATGGTTGGGACCAAAGTTCATTTACGAACCTCATTTCCCGCTGCTGCGGGCTGAGCTGGTGAAGCTGGTGTAGCCGATCCAGCTGCAGGAACAGCCGCTGCTGCAGGTTTCGCATCTTCAATTGGCCGAACCTTAGTCAGAGCAGCTATGGAGTTACCTACACCCATGACCACCCGTTGGCCCTCTTCAATGCCAGACGAGATCTTTGCCTTTTCGCCGGAGTTTTCTGAGACGCGCACTTCTTTAAAGTCGAGCTGATCCTGATCATTCAGAACAGCGGCAAAAGTCTGAGTGCCTCGCAGAACCAAAGCATCGGAAGGGATCTCAATTCCAGGCGAAGAACTAAGCTGCATGCTTACGTTGACAAGACTTCCCGCCACGATTTGACTCTTGCCATTATCAAGATCGATTTCGGTTAGGAGCATTCTTGTGCGTTCGTCGAGCTGGCCTGAGATTCGCGCAATTTTTCCGCTGTAGATGGCATCAGGATGTTCGGTAACGCTCACTTCTACAGTTGTTCCGACCTTTGCATAGGACGCCTCCCGCTGATCGAGATAAACGTAGATGCGCAGTTGATCCAGTTGAGAGATCGAGAGTAGGGGTAGAGCTCCTGTTTGAGCGTTGGTAGCATTCTGAACCAATGCGCCGGGATCAGCGAATCGAGACGTGATCGTGCCATCGAATGGCGCGCGAATCGTCTGGTATTGCCTCTGGGCCTCCTGGGCACTCAAACGGGCAGCCGACACTTCCGAATCAGCAAAAGCCTGATCGGCCTCCTGTTGAGAGACGAGCTGACGATCGAGAAGCGACTTGATACGTTCGGCGATCAGACGTTTGTTCTTCGCTTCGGATTGCGCAGCGATGTAGGCCTGCTCGGTTTCGGGAGATTCAATAGTGGCAAGGACCTGACCCTTTTTCACTCGATCGCCTTTATCAACCCGCATATCCTTGAGATAGCCACTGATCTTGGCGTAAAGGGTCACAGTCGAATACGCTCGTGCCTCACCCGAAAACTTGGCTGTTCTATTCGTCGCGGACGCAACAGCCTTCGCCACCCGGACCTTAGGACCAAGAGCGAGTTCTTTTTCGCGTTCCTCACGTTCCCGACTCACAGACTGCTGCTTGTA
>SEDW01000661.1 GCA_004193325.1 Pseudomonadota bacterium
CCGTTTCATGAAAAAGCTTTGGGACTGATGCAAAAGCTCAAAGGCCCGAAAGCGTCCTGAGTCTTGCTTTCCTCAGATTGAAGAGAAGTAGCGCGAGGGCTAGGAATAGGAGCAAGGGGCAGATGAGAAATGCATTCTCAATGCCAAGTGCATCGGCAATCGATCCAACCGACTGATGCATGATCCCGAGCATGACCTGTGTGGCGATGAAGACGTGAACCGTCATAGCCTTCCAGTCCTCGGGAAACTCCCGGCTGATACGAGCGAGGCAGAGCGGGAAAAAGGGTCCGAGCAGGCCTATCATAGGCAGCGCGAGGGTAAAGCCCTGCTGGCCGAGAATGGCGAAGAGAATTCCTGCCAAAAGCGAAGCCACCAAAATCTTCGATTCCCAGCTAGGTTTGACGAAGAGAAAACAGAGAAAGCGCGTGCCGCCGAGCAGCGCGAAAAATCCTATACCGTAAGTTGCCGCAAGTTCGGGTGCCAGACCCTGCTTACCCACAATCAAGGTACTCATCCACATCGAAGCCAGGACTTCTCCACCCACATAAAGGGCGAAGAGTAGGACCATGATGAAGCCCTGTCCGCTCAGACGGCGTTTGACGTCATCTACGGGACGAACGAAAGGTTCGTTCGGGAGCAGGATGTAGAAGGCGATGCCGAGTAGGAAGATCGCGAACGAACAGCCGACGAGCATCCAGGACCAGTCGAGATCAAGGAAGAGGAGCTTACTGAAGACCAGCGGCGCGAGGAGTGAGCCGATGCCGTACATCACCTGCTGGAGGGAGAGGTGGCGACCACGCAGATGGCTAGGACTGCCTTTGATCGTCAGGACATTGGTTAGCGTGCCCATCAGGGTAACGGATGCGCCCATGAGAATGCCGAGGAGAAGGAGCGTTGCCACCGAGTTGACGAAGGGAGCTACAAAGCCTGGAATCAAACAGATCCCGGCGATGATGAGCGCGATCTTTCTTTCGCTCGTCCTTTTCAGAAAGTGGCCGAGGATATAGGTCGAGATCACCGCAGCGATACAGCCCAGCGTGAGAAAGGTGCCGGCTGTCTCGTAGGGGATTTTTAATTTTTCGCAGAGTAGAGGGAGAATCGGGCCGCGGCTGTTATCCAGAAAAGAAATAACAAAGAGGCTCGCGAAGCCCGATATGAGAAAACCCAGGTGACTCGTCGACTCGTTTTGCGACATGAAAATTCCTATGGAGTCGTTATTTTACGGCAGACAAATCCCTTGAGGTAGAGCGACTCGGGGAATGTGAGAAGGACGGGATGATCGTCCGACTGCGAAAGTGTTTCGATGACCTGGAGCTCGCATTGAGCGTCGACACCAGCACCAAAGAGGACCTTTTGGAAAAGGTCGCGGCTCAGAAGACCGGAGCAGGAGAAGGTGAAGAGGATGCCGTTTTCTTTGAGAAGCTGAAGCGCGATCAGGTTGAGGTCTTTGTAACCACGGCAGGCGCGATCGATGTGTTTACGGTCACTCACAAATTTCGGAGGATCCATGACGATGACATCAAAGGTCTCGCCGGCTTCGCGAAGTTGACGAAGATATTTAAAGACGTCGGCCTGCACGGTGGTGTGTCGCGCGGAATCAAAACCGTTTCGCTCAACGTTGGCTTCGGCGATGTTGAGAGCAGGACGTGATTCGTCAACGCTTATGACCTCGGTCGCTCCGCCCTTGAGAGCGGAGAGGCTGAAGCCGCCCGTGTAGGAGAAGCAATTGAGTACGCGTTTACCCTTGGTATAGGCTTCAACCGATTTACGTGCAGCTCTTTGGTCAAGATAAAAACCAGTCTTGTGACCGTCCCAGATATCGACGCGGAGCTTGATGCCTTGCTCGACGATGTCGATGCCGCCTTCGGGGATCACGCCTTTGATCAGTTCTTTGCGCTCTTCGAGACCTTCTTTTTTACGGATGGCTTCATCACTTCGTTCGACGATGATTTCTGGGGTAAAAACTTCATCGAGAACTTCGAGAAGAACAGGGCGCATGGCTTCCATTCCACCCGTAGTGATTTGAAAGACAATGGCCGGTCCGTAGAGGTCAACGATGAGACCAGGCAAGAGGTCGGCTTCGGACGCGACGATACGGGCTGCGGTTTGCTCAGGGGACAACATCGATTTGCGGCGATCGTAGGCGTTCTGAAGACGATTCTTAAGGCTTTCGCGATCCCAGGTTTCGCCTTCTTTCCAGCTGACGACGCGGGCCGCGAGGGAGCTTTCCGGATTATAGTAGGCGAGGGCGAGGAATTGTTTTTTGTGATCGTGAACTTCGTAAGTTCCGCTCTCTTTAGGGGCATGTTGAATCGCGCCGGAGAATACCCAGGGGTGACGGTTTCTGAGTGATTTTTCTTTGCCGGCTTTTAATACGATCTTTTGCATGGGGATCCCCTCGAGCTATGAAGGGCGAGAATCTAGCAGAAAGCTTGAAAAAGGGAAGGATATTCGGCGGCT
>SEDW01000662.1 GCA_004193325.1 Pseudomonadota bacterium
CGATCGAGTTCGTCGGCAATTTTTTGAGCCTTGTCTTTGTCGTAGCTATTCAGGTCGGCGGATTTTGCAATCTCCTGCCGATCGATTTCATTCACGGCTAAGGTGCTCTTGTTGAGAAACTTCATCCACATATCCACATGCGGATGAGGGATTTGACTTACGAGCACCGTCTTCTTACAGCCCATGCTGGCTTTGAAAATATCCCCAAGGCTCGACTCGAGCGGCGGCTCGGGAGAATTCAAGAGCAGTATTTCGGGATCTTGTGAAATTTCCTCACTCAAAACACAGCTCTCACCGTTCGTCATGAAGTTGCCGCCGTCGAGGACGATCGGCAGGTGTTCCACGCTTAAATTGATCGCGAGGGCCAGTTGATGAATGGCGGCATCGTCAAGGGTGTTGCCGTCCCGGTAAACGAAATCGACAAAGCTCGGCGTGGGAATCGTGTGAGGAATCGCCCTTAAGACCGGAAGCGGAAAATAATCCCGTGTCCAAATCGATTCATGCTCGAGCTGAATCTTGACGATGGCTTCGCGCTCGGCGCCATGGAGAAGAGGTGAGCTACGGATGAGCTTGTCGACTTCCTGGCTTCGTTCTCCGGTTACAAAGATGTAGACGCGGGCGTTGCTTGCCAGCAGCGCCTTCATAAAGGGTATGCCCTGCTTTTTAAACAGCATCTGTTCACTGATGCCGATGCCAAACATCGGTTCAAATTCAGCGATAGGGCGAATGTATGTCTGGGGAGTTTGAGAATCCGGACCTAATGGTTTTTGCATCCAGCTCAGGAGGACCCAAGCTGCGACAAAGGAAAGAGCGGAAGTCGCAAGAGTCGGGATGACTTTCATCTATGGTCACGATCCAGTCGAATTGGCAAAGTTGATCACTTACCGCATGATGCTACAAGCCAATTCAAATGGATACCAAATATGTGACGATTATTCGCCCTCAGGCAGAGTTTTTACTTTGATAACCACGCGTCGCGCCTCGTCTTCAGCTCCCGGCAGATTCGCGTTCTGCGGAGATTCGGCTTCGCCCATTCCGATGGCTACGATACGGTCTGCATCAAATCCAAGTTCATCTATGAGTGTCTGACGAATGCTGAGCGCCCGCTGATAGGATTCCATCTGGTTGGCCGCACGATCGCCGTGACTGTCTGTGTAAGCTTCGATAAGGAGCAGCGGCGCACGAATCTGTGTAAAGACCTCGGCGCGATCCAGAAGCAGTTTTCGTCCTTCACCAGTGAGTTCGAAGCTGCCTGGATTGTTCTTGGGATCGACGAAGAGATTTCTATAGGCGATCGACACGCTCGGCAGGAGTTGAGTCCTCGGGGCAATGTTAATCGTTTCGGGTATGGCGCGGTCGCCGACCATCAGGCCGGGATAATCACTAAAGTGAACCTGAGAGTCCAAAGAGCCATTGGTCATGACTTCGGCGAGGGTATAGGTCTCTCGGACTTCGAGAGTTTTCAGGAGTGCGACGGGAATGAATTCACTCACACCGATCGGACTGATATAAGGCCTTTGAGCTTTGAGAACTGTGCCGGGTAACATTCCCCGATTGAGGCCACCGTCGATGAGCACTGTCAGGCCATTGTCACTCGTTTGGACCTTCACAATGCGAAAGGTTCCGCTCTCTGGTTCCGGCAGGTTTGGCATAGAAACCATAGCTGCTTCATCCTCTCGAGGATTGACCTTAAGAGTCGAGACTTTCTTATAGACAACGTCTCCGAGACTATGGTTTGTAGGTGCTGCAAGCATTGCAAACATAGCCATAATGAAGCGGTTTTTATTCATGTACGGAATAGATCGCATGGACTTTGCCTTGGCCGAGAGAACGTTAAACTTCTTAAGAGTCGTTTCGGAAGCTGCTGTCAAAACTTTAGATAGCTGTGCGCAAACGACTGTTTATACTCAATTTACTTAGGCCTTGTCTCATGAGGTGTGAAGTATGAGCGAATTTCTCGATCACTTATTCGATTCCCAAGCCTCTGGTAAAAAGGGGCGCGAGCGTATTCGATACCGTGAAAAGCTCCGCAGTCTCATCACCGATGCTCCCCCCGTCCGACGCCTTATCCCCCAAGACATTCCGAGCCTCACCTTTGCTAGCCTTGCGGCTGGGAAAAATTTGCCGCGTGTCGAACTCGTGATGGATCAAATTGGTGAAGCGGCAAGGGCGGATTCTTTCCGTGAATGGAAACGAAATGATGAGCTAAGGCCTATCTGGCGCTTGGACCCGGTTTCCTCGGAAGAACAGGTGCTCGAAACGAGAGCAATGGGCGCTGATGCCTACATGATCGAAGTCAGAAAACACGATCAGGCAGGACTCCAGTTCCTCGTCGAAGTCGGACGCGATTATGGTCTGCCGGCAATTTTGAGCTGCCGCGAAGAGGACTAAGTCATGGCAGAGAAGAGAGACCTATACAAAGAATCAGGCGTTGATGTGGAGAAGGGCGATGAACTCGTCGACTGGCTCCAGGGGAGTGGGAGCATCGGCACACGTGGCGGCGAAGTCGTCTCGGGTATTGGTGGTTTTGCAGCTCTCTTTCGTCCTGACTTCAAAGGTATGGAAGATCCTTTGCTCGTCACCGGAACTGATGGCGTTGGCACCAAGGTGCTGCTCGCGATTGAAGAGAATGATCTCGAAGGTCTCGGCTTTGACCTCGTTGCAATGTGTGTGAATGATCTCTACACCGTCGGCGGCCGACCTCTCTTCTTTCTCGATTACTACGCAACCGGTGTTCTCGACTCGAACCAATTCAAAGCGGTTCTCGCGGGAATTCGCAAGGCGTTAAAGCAGTGTGATACAGCTCTTCTCGGTGGTGAGACAGCGGAACTCCCGGGCCTTTATGACAAAGGCCACTTCGATCTCGCCGGCTTTGTCGTCGGTGTAGTCGATGGTGCAAAGCGCCTTCAGCCTGAACATGTAGAAGTCGGTGATATTCTCATCGCCCTCGAAAGTTCCGGCTTTCATTCGAATGGATATTCTCTACTTCGGAAATGGCTCAAGACGAAGAAGGCCAGCCCGGCTCGAATCAAACAGATTCTCGAACCGACCCGCATCTACTGGGAGCTTCCTGATATTTTGAAAGCTCTTCCGGGTAGCGTGCACGCGCTGGCGAACATTACCGGCGGCGGCATCTCCGGAAACCTACCGCGAGTCCTGCCGGCAAATGTGGTGGCTGACATCGATCCCAGTCTCATTCCAACTCCGAAATGGATGAAAGAGATTTTTGATGACTACGATGCATCCTTTGCCAGTGTTGAAGGCGTCTTCAACATGGGTGCGGGAATGATCGCCGCAGTCAAAGCCTCCGATGCCGATGCCTTTATCAAAGCCTGTTCTGCCAGCAAACTCGGAGCAGTCAAGATCGGAACGATCGCTGCAGGCCAGGGTGAAGCAAGCGTTCGATTTAAAGGACTGAATGATGGAAAATGAATCCAAGCCGATGCATATTCTCAATAGTTCCCAGTTCGATCGTCCCTTTCTCGACTATATGTGTGTCCTGACCGATACGATTCGCCGTTTCGACAAATCCAAAGAAGGGCTTCTCTACCTCAGAGGCTTGCTCGCGCATAAGCGCGCTATGCTTTATTTTACGCAACCTTCGACCCGAACATTTCTTTCCTTTCAGACAGCCGCACAAATTCTCGGCATGTCGACCAACGAGATTCGCGACTCAGCCACGAGTTCGGAACGTAAGGGCGAGAGCATCGAAGATTCCCTGCAAACATTCTCAAGTTACGTCGACATGATTATCATGCGAACGGCAGTGCCTGGTCTTTGCAATCGCATCGCGTCAATTCTCGACGAGAGCGAGCGACCTGTGCCGATCATAAATGCCGGCAGCGGGCCCGACGAGCACCCAACGCAGGCACTCCTCGACATCTATACGCTGAACCGAAGCTTTGTGCGTGACGGTGGAATCGACGGCAAGACCATCGTGATGGTCGGTGACCTTAAACGGGGTCGTACGATTCGCTCGCTGAGCGGTCTTCTCGCCAACTACCACGATATGCGCATCGTCTTTGTCTCGCCTCCCGAGTACCGCATTGGTGACGACGTGAGAGCGAAACTTGTCAAAGCGAATGTACGTTTCGACGAAACGGATCAACTGCAGGATGCTCTGACCATCGCTGATGCGGTCTACATGACCCGCGTGCAGGATGAGTATGATACCGAAGGCGAATCCAAAAAAGTGGACTACTCAAAATTCCATCTCAAGTTTGATCACTTGAAATCGATGAAAGAGAAATCTGTAATCATGCATCCCCTACCCCGTCGCGCTGAACTCGATCCGGCGATCGATGCCGATCCACGCGCCAAGTACTGGCGTCAGGAACGAAACGGTATGTGGACGCGCGTAGCCCTTCTCACCAAGATTTTTGGGGTCGATTCGAAAATCGTCCTACCGGAGCTTTGAGATGACTGCCAAGAAAAAACTGCAGCTCGCCACGGTCTGCATGACCAGCGGGCCAGACAAAGAAAAAAATATCAAGGCCGCGATTCAGTGGGTAAGAGATGCTGCCGCTAAGGGAGCCGACTGGGTTCTCCTGCCAGAAGTCTTTACCTACGTTGGACCCTATGAGGCAATCTACGCCAACGGCGAAGAAGATAACGGCACGCTCGTACAGACTCTGTCGAATCTTGCGAAAGAACTTTCGATTGTGCTCTTTGCCGGCAGCTTTGGTGAACGTCCCTCTGCCGATGAAAAAATCGAACTCGAAGGTCG
>SEDW01000663.1 GCA_004193325.1 Pseudomonadota bacterium
TGTCCGGTTCTCGCCCTCTAAAAAAGCTTGCCAGTCTTGGCTTGTGCGGGGTTGGCGTTTTTCATCGCGGAGATCGCGGCGGTAGAGGGCAGCGTGCGATTCGAGTGATTGCGCCAGTTGAGTCGCTTCGAGCCGGCCCGAGTAAGTGACCACGCTTGCGCACAAAAGCGCCATGAAGATAGCGATCGAAATCGCGAAAATCAGGGTGAGTCGCCCGCGCATCGAGGCCAGCAAGATGTTATTCGACTCCCAGGCGAAAACCGACACCACGCGCGGTATGAATCAGTTTGGGCGAAGCCTCTTTGTCGATTTTCTGGCGGAGATAGGAAATATAGCAATCGAGCACATTATCTGAGCCGCCGAAATCGTATTGCCAGACGTGCTCGAGTATCTGGGAGCGAGTGATCGTTTGACCGGCGTGGCGCATCAAGTAGTCGAGCAGGGAATACTCGGTCGCTGAAAGCCGGAGTGTTTTGGAGCCACGTTTGGCCAGGCGTGTGGCGGGATCGAGAGATAAATCGGCGACTTGCAACGTCGGTTGACCGCTTCCGCTGCCCTGGCGTCGCAGGAGTGCGCGCATTCGCGCCAGAAGTTCACCGACTTGAAATGGTTTGACGAGGTAATCGTCGGCGCCCGCATCGAGGCCGGCGACTTTGTCTTCCTGGGTATCGCGTGCGGTAATGAACAGAATCAGTGATTTGACACCGCGCTCCCGCAATTGGCGGCACACATCCAGGCCTTCCATGCCCGGTAACATCCTGTCCAGAAGAATTAAATCGAAATTTTCAGCCTGAGCCCGAAAAAACGCGGCGCGGCCGTCGGTTTCGAGATGGGGAGCATACCCGGCTTCTTGAGTCGCATCGCGGAGCGCCCTGGCTATCGCGGGCGAATCTTCAACGATTAAGACGTTCATGGTCAATTGAAGTTTGACATAAGGATGAGGCGAGAATTGAAAAGTAGAGAAAGACAAAAAAGCCCGTTGGCTCAAAAGAGTCAACGGGCTTTAGTTTTCGCGTCAGCCATAAGCGGCCAAACTCTGAAAACTGAATAGTGAGAACTGGGTGCAGGAACAAGCTCAGACGTGGGTGTGTGAACATCCCGTCTGCTAAACAAATCTGGGTGATGTACTGCTTTTTGCCCGAAGGCATTGGTCCGAAGACCATTTAAAGTCCGAAGACTGTTGAGGTGCTTGTCTTTCGGCCCGAAGGCTTACTAGAGTTTGCTCCAGAAAGGAGGTGATCCAGCCGCACCTTCCGATACGGCTACCTTGTTACGACTTCGTCCCAATCATCGGCCCTACCTTCGGCGCTTGCTTCCTTGCGGTTAGCCCGGCGACTTCGGGTAAGACCAACTTTCGTGGCGTGACGGGCGGTGTGTGCAAGGCCCGGGAACGTATTCACCGCAGTATTGCTGACCTGCGGTTACTAGCGATTCCAACTTCAAGGAGTCGAGTTGCAGACTCCTATCCGAACTGAGACGTCTTTTTTGAGATTAGCATACCATCGCTGGCTAGCAACCCTTTGTAGACGCCATTGTAGCATATGTGCAGCCCAGGGCGTAAGGGGCATGATGACTTGACGTCGTTCCCACCTTCCTCCTCTTTACAGAGGCAGTTTGTCTCGAGTCCCCGGCATTATCCGCTGGTAACAAAACATGAGAGTTGCGCTCGTTGCGGGACTTAACCCAACATTTCACAACACGAGCTGACGACAGCCATGCACCACCTGTGCACCACCCTCGAAGGCGGCCCCGTTTCGGGGGATTGCAGGTGCATGTCAAGCCCTGGTAAGGTTCTTCGCGTTGCATCGAATTAAGCCATATGCTCCACCGCTTGTGCGGGCCCCCGCCAATTCCTTTGAGTTTCAACCTTGCGGCCGTAGTCCCCAGGCGGTTCACTTAATGCGTTAGCTGCGGCACCGAGGGAAACCCCCCGACACCTAGTGAACATAGTTTAGGGCCAAGACTACCAGGGTATCTAATCCTGTTCGCTACCTTGGCTTTCGAACCTGAGCGTCAGTTTGCGTCCAGAAGGGTGCTTTCGCCATGGGTGTTCCGACACATATCAACGCATTTCACCGCTACACGTGTCGTTCCCCCTTCCTCTCCGCTACTCAAGACTGCCAGTATAGGAAGCAATGTTGGAGTTGAGCTCCGACCTTTCACTTCCTACTTAACAGTCCGCCTGCGTTCGCTTTACGCCCAGTAAATCCGGACAACGCTTGCCACCTACGTATTACCGCGGCTGCTGGCACGTAGTTAGCCGTGGCTTATTCACGGGATACCGTCATTGATTCTTCTCCCGTAAAAGGAGTTTACAACCCAGAGGGCCTTCATCCTCCACGCGGCGTCGCTGGGTCACACTTTCGTGCATTGCCCAAGATTCTCGACTGCAGCCTCCCGTAGGAGTCTGGACAGTATCTCAGTTCCAATGTGGCTGACCATCCTCTCAGACCAGCTAATTATCCGGAATGAGAGGGTAGATTGTTCACGTGTTACTCACCCGTTCGCCGCTCCGTAACCCGAAGGTCCGTCGCTCGACTTGCATGCCTAATCCACGCCGCCAGCGTTCGTCCTGAGCCAGGATCAAACTCTCCATTGAAGATTTATATTTATCGATCCCGAAGAACCGTTAAAAACGTCTTAATGAGTGTTTTGATCTGTTTTACTTTTCAAAAACTCTGTCGGTTCAAAGATTAAAGATGAACCAACTCTTTCAAGCCCGAAAGCTCAAAAGTTTGCTTGTCCTGAAGCTCGCACATCACTTTCTCCCATTGCTGGGATTCGATTTGTTTGTAAAGAACACTTTCGTTTTCACTATTCAGTTTTCAATGTTCGCGCCGCTCTCGATCTTGCTGGCCTCGAAGGACTCAACTTAACCGGTGGGCTTGATTTATACGGTTCTCACCGTTCGAGGTTCCCGGGCTTTCCAAAGAATCTGTTCGACTCTTCAGAAAGCTCAGTACTTCTCAAAAAAGGAATGTGGCGGCGACCTACTTTCCCACAAGGCTGCCCTTGCAGTATCATCGGCGCTGAGAGGCTTAACTGCCGTGTTCGGAATGGGAACGGGTGTTTCCCTCTCGCTAGTACCA
>SEDW01000664.1 GCA_004193325.1 Pseudomonadota bacterium
GCTTTTTCGTCGGGAGACATTTGCGCCCGGAGAATAGCTTCAGCAGCCTGCTCGTCGATCTTATCTCGAGCCATCACACGCTCGATCTGGACATCGCGAGGGCAGTAGGCGACCCATACTCTCGCAAAGTCTGACGAACGGTTTCGTTCGTAGATCAGACTCGCTTCGTAAAACCAGACTTTGGGATGATCGAAGAGGTTTTCGCGGCGAAGAATATCTTCGCTCACAGAGGCGAGGCGGTGATGAATGATTTTTTCGAGCACGAGGCGTTTTTCAGGCGATTGAAAAACGATCTCCCTCATCTTGGCGCGATCCATCTCTCCAGAGGGAGTTAGGATATCTTGGCCAAATGTACTGACGACCTCTTTGAAACCTTCGGTGCCGGGGAGCACGACGAGGCGCGACGCCTGATCAGCGTCAATCACGACGAAGCCCCTCTGTCTCAGGCTTTCGGCGATAGTCGACTTGCCTGAGGCGATGCCACCGGTGATGGCGATACCCCATTTTTCGCTTAGATCAATAAACTCCATAGCGGCCACCTCCATGGCTCATCGTAATGGAGATCAGGCAGTCTGTCGATTCCGAACACAAATGTAAACGAGCTGATTCACGAAGAATCAGCTCGTTTCTCTAATGGATCGTAAAGTTGTGCGTTAGGCGGACTTTTTGTGTTTGAGGAAGTAGTGAAAGGACTGATTCCACTGTTCAAAGAATCGCTCGCTTTCGGCCAGTGCCTGGGTGCAGCCTTCAAGGAGAAGCGGCTTCGGAATCACTCCCCGCGCGCCAACGTTCATGCAGCGATCGGCAATCATCAGACTATCTGCGCCGGTGACGACATAGACCTGAATACCAAGCTTGAGCGCCATGCAGCGGCGCAGGAGATCATCGCCGAACATCGTAGGCATATTGATGTCGACGAGGACGAGGCGCACCTTTTCCTTTTCGATGTAGGTCAACGCTTTCTCACCATCTTCGAAAGCATGGGCCTCGAAACTTGGATTTTGAGCGCAGATGTTGAGGAGAAATGTTCGCATCGCTTGACTGTCATCGATGATCGCAACTTTATAGGGCTCTTCCAATAACATGAATTATGCTCCTTTTCGTTCTTCAGATTTACTTTCCTTGAGATGCGAGACCGAGAGAATCACCGGGCCAAAGTCAGTATCGTAGGCGCGCGAGAGACCGTTGGGGTGCACTGCGCTCGAACCAAACTTGACTTCGGGGATCGTCAGGTCAAAGGCGAAGTCGCTTCCGGCCAGTGCCGCCGCGATTCTGCCCCCGACGGTGTTCGTCAATTCTGCAAAGAGATCGCTGATCACTGAATCGCAGATCTCCGTGTTCGGCAGAGGCAGTGATCCCACGAGTGCGGCCGCCGTGCTGCGCGTCACCTGAAGATGCAAATGCCCGCTGAAGGGTCCTCGAAAGATGAGTTCGACTTCGATGCGATCCTTGTCACAAAATTCGACCTTGAGATCGTCAGGCTTTCGGACCGCTTCGCTGAAAAAGAAGGCTTCAAAGGTTTGTTCCATCGCCTGATCGAAGCAAGCGAGGATTTGATCGTTACTGATAGATTCGACCTGACTCATTTCAAGCCACTCCTTTGAATTCCGCGAAGGTCGCGATCATCTTTTGCATATTGATGGGCTTTTCAAGCACTGCGCGTACACCCATCTCCTTCAAAGCCGCATCACGGATCGTGCTTTGGGTTGAGCTGATCACAAAGATCGCCACATCGCCTCCGGCTTTGCTCTCGTTCAGCTCACTGATGAGTTCCATTCCGCCTTTGCCTGGCATGTTGATGTCCGTTACCATCAAGTGGAAGGGGCCGAGCTTTTGAATCTGTGAGAGAGCTTCAATACCGTTCGCCGCCTCGACGAACGTGGCTCCTGAGAGACCAGCGATTTCCAGCGCCTGTTGGATGAACATGCGGGACGTTCTTGAGTCATCAACGATCAAAACATTCTTCGCCATCTTATATCTCCCAGGTGCCAATACTTGGATTGTTGATATGGGTCTTGCCATTGTCCTGATGAACAACTACGGTGCGACTGATTTCGCCGCCTACGTCTTCAGCCACGGCCGCTAGCTTCATCTGGTAGAGCACCTTCCGGCAGCTCAAGAGATTTCGCTTCCCGATATTGAAGACGCCTTTGTCATCGAGAATATTTGCGCCACCGATCAGCTTGATGATAAAGCCCTGACCTCGACTGTCGCAGCCGAGTTCAGCCATTTTCATAAGGAGCGATGGAATACCAGTGTCGGCAAAATATCCCGGCTGAGTCATCGCCTTCAGGCGGTCGACGGACGAATCCGGGAGGGCGATGTGCACCATCCCGACAGCTTTACGAACGGGATCAAGCATGACCACGGCGATACAGGAGCCAAGAGCCATCGTCTTGATCTCTGCGCCAGGGTCTAGCGATGCCCCGAGTTCTCCGATTCCTACGTGAATGCT
>SEDW01000665.1 GCA_004193325.1 Pseudomonadota bacterium
CCTTCAGCGGCTGCGAGAGCCTGGTTGAATTGCTCGGTCATAAGAAGATTCTCAGCCGGCGTCTTGCCCTCGAGAGTCATGTTGGGAAAAGCTTTCTTTGCGCTGTCGAGCGGGAAGAGCACGGACACATCATTGATGTCGAGGCCCGACGTGGCTTCGGCTGCTAGCACGTTAATGGATTTGAACAGCATCAAACTGATTGCGATAGATTTTACTAAGGTCTTCTTCTTCATCTCATTCCCCTCGTTTCAAAATAGGTTGAAAAGCAATTTCCTCGTCTAGATACGATAAATCTTATTATTTCGTTGCTGCTGGCAAAGCGGCAGGCGCCAGGACTTCAACAGGAGCAGCTACTGCGGGAGCTGGGACGATGACCGGAGCCTTAGGCTTCGGTGCAGCGACTTCGCCAGGTTTTTTGACGAAAGTGCGAACAGCATCGGTCAGATCTTTAGTGATGCGCGGAACATCAACCACTGCTGAGTCGTAGCTCAAGAGATAACTGCCATCGGTATTGATCAGGTAAAAACGGGCTTTGTGATCAAGAGGCTTTTTCGGATCACCGCTGATGCTGCCGAACTGAACGCCGAGCTTTTTGAGATTCTCTTTGCTCGTCGTTGCAAAAATCCAGGATGGGGATTTGATGCTGAACTGCTTTTTGTATTCTTCGAGTTTCGCAGCCGTATCGTTATCAGGATCGATGGTGATCGATACGAAGCGGATCGAATCCTCCTCGTGTTTGCCAAGGCCCTGGATCACACGATGAAGGCCAGCTGTCTGCGGAGGGCAGACGTCAGGGCAATGTGCGAAGAAAAAGTTGATCAGAACCAACTTTCCACGGAATTTATCAAAGGTGAATGCTTTGCCTTTGGAATCAGTAAGCTTCAGTTTGTCCCAGGGGCTCGCCTTAGGATCCTGCGGCGCCATGAGTTCTTTATAGGTCAAATGTCGCGAAGGTTTGAGTGTACCGGCATCGCCAGGCTCGCGAAGGACAGGAGCGCTTGCTTCGCCAGACACGGGCGGCGTCTCTTGTGTGGGCGAAGGCGTTGGGGCCACTGCAGGAGTCTGAGCCAGCGCCAGAGTATTAAGGCCAAAGCTCAGGGCGAGCATTGCAAAAGTGTTTGAGAATTTAAAACTGTTTTCAATACGCATTTTAAAGCCCGCCATGAAGAAACATTTTTCAAGGAAGAGAGGAATGAAAGGATTTGTCTCACTCCACTTTATCAATTCAGCACTTAGTTTTCAGCTCTTGGCACGATCGATGTCTCGAATGGTCGGGAGTATGCTCTCCGTCCGCTCTGTTTTCAAGGGAGACAGACGAACTTTATGCTCACGGCGACCAGGCTTTTATGAGGAAAAGCTCAAGCTTCCGCTTGCCGTGTCAAGGTGCCGCCTAATTAACATGGACGGACTTGAAACAACAACGGAAAAATCGGTAAAGATAGGGGAAGATGGGCGGAATGAGCGAATGAGATGGTTACTGTGATCAGAGAATTCCTGATCGTTAAGATCAGGAATTTTTTCTGTCTTTGCTAATCTCAGTAACTACGCCCGCCTAGCTTTTTTCCAGAAGGGCGAAGCCGGAAAGATGTTCGATTTTTTCCTGCAGAAAATGGGGGAGAAGGCGAAATCCCAGACGGCCCAGTGCAGGCAGAGGAGGATTGCGGCCCAGACGCCGGCCTTCGGAAAGCATGTACTTCATCTCTTTCAAAGACCAGCCGCTGTCCGCAAAAAACTTATTCCAATGGCTTGGATTAAATTGAAACGGAGCGTTTTGCATCTGCTTGCGGTTGGTGCTTCTGCCGAGCGTGCGAATCATCCCTGGCGCAAAGTAATCGACGATCCAGTACTCAATCTGACTCTGGCGACTCAGATCTTTGGCGAGAGATGCCACCTGATCTTCGGTCAGATAAGGTAATACACCTTCGGTCAGGACGAGGATTTTTTTCGCCCGCCCGTTGATTGATTCTAAAAGTTCCTCTCGCTTGTCTTGGAGGGAAAGATCCAGAGCAATGCGTTCCAGACGACAGTTGGCAGATTCACCTTGGAGCTTTGACTCCTTCATCTCGATGATCCGGGGATAATCGACTTCAATCCACAAGAGATCTTTGGGAAGATCGAGTCGGTAAGGTCTTGTGTCAAGCCCGGCGCCGAGATTGACGACAGCATCGACTCCGGATTTTAAAGCATTCAAAATAAATGTGTCGATAATATGAGTGCGGATGATGATGTACCATTCCGCGCCGAACGTTTTGTTCTTCTCGGCAATAGTCTCGCCCCAGGACCCGGCGAGTACTTTGGCCAGAGGATCTTTGAAAAGCGCATCGCTGCGCTGGGTCTCACGGGCTCTGTAGCTCGCAACCCAGGCGGCGGTGTCGGTCACATCGGAAATCGGTGTTTCATTCATGAGTCGTATTCCTCGTGAGGATCAATCACAATTTTTAA
>SEDW01000666.1 GCA_004193325.1 Pseudomonadota bacterium
ATCGTCTTCATGACGATGACATACCAAGTGCCTACCGACATGATCGCCATGAGGATAAGCAGAGTACGGGAGATCGCATCGGCATGCTGTAGAAAATGGCCAAAACCTAGACTCTGTTCCATAATTATCCTTTCAAGCTCCAAACGAAGGGAATAATAACCCAGGCAGCAACCTTTTCCTCGCCTTTACGCGCAGGCGTAAAAGTCCAGCCACGTATCGCTTCCAGAGCCGCTTCATCCAGGCGTTTAAAACCACTGGTTTGTTGTATCGTAATGTCTTTGACCTTGCCCTCGGTGTCGACGAAGACTTTGAAGAGGATCTTACCCTCTTCGCCCAGACGTCTCGACATTGGAGGATAACGAGGAGCAGGATTGCTTAAGTAATTCGATGTCGCTTCCGTGATGCTCTCACCCTGGCCTTCGTTACCGGCAGCTCCACCGCCTTCATCTTCCACTTCTTTTTCGGGCTCAGGCGCAGGAGCCTGCATAGCAGTAGGTGCGGCATCCTCTTTGGCAACCGCAGCAATCGTCTGAGCCGTCTTTGGTTTGGGAGTCTTGGGTTTTACCGGTTTTGGCTTTTCCTTCGGCACATCCTCAGGATTCGGACTCATGGCAGGCATGCCGGGAAGCATCGAGGCACGAATAACGGAACTTGGCTTGGCGGTGAGATCGGAAGCGGATGTTTGCAGCACAGCGGCGATCGCAAGAACATGCACAAGACACACTGAGGCCATAATTAGCGCACGTCCACGTGCAGCATTAAGACCCGAGGCAGTGCCCTTCATAAGATTTCCTTCTTCGCGCGAAACTATCACGTCAGTCGTTTCTGACTTGGAAACTTGTCCGAGTCACGCCATATGTAAACATATTGAGAATAATTGTCAATTTCAAATGTTTACGAAACAAAGGCCATGAAGAAGCTGCAAAATAAGGAGGATCAGGCGCTAGACGTTAAAGTCTAGCTCCTGCCGACTAGGATTATGGTCCGCCAAATTGCTCAGGAGAAGGGGCATCATCACGATTGTTCGAATTGAGCTTTGATTCAGGGCTCTCGCCTCGGCTGCTTCGGTCGAGGAATTGAACCGGAATTTTTCCATCTTTCATAAAGAGGTACCATTCCTCGATTTCATCCTCGGTCATTGCGACTAATTCTTTGAGAATTTCCCGGGCGAACTCAAGCGCGCCGATGCCCGAGGCCGTTACAATGCAGTCATCCCCAACCGCTAACTGATCGGCCTGATAGAGTGCTTCGCCTTCATAGCTGGGGACTGCGGCCTTGAGGGCCGGGAGATAATTCGAGGTGTGTTTGATCTTGTCGAGCATCCCGAGACGGGCAAGACCGAGGGTCGCATCGCAGATAGCGGCAATGCATACGTTCCGGGCTCTGAGAATGGGCAAGAGTTCGAGAATGCGGTGGTGATTTTCAAAAGTCTTCCAACTCGCTCCACCCGGTAGGATGATGACCTCGATCCCTTCAAGCTTGAGAGAGTCAAAGGTCGAATCGGGAACAATCTTCAACCCACCCTGAGTACTGACCGCATCCTTACTATGGGCTACGGTTTCGATCTTGTAGTGCGCTTCGGTAAGCTCGGGAAGAATGAATCCCAGCTCCCAATCCATAAGACCTTCATGCAGATAAACAACGGCTCTTTTCATGTCTGGACTCCCAAATGCAAAAAAGCCCGTGACCTAAGTCACGGGCAATCAGTCGAGGATTACATGTTTTCTGGTGTGATCACGATGTCTACGCGACGGTTTTGAGCGCGGCCTGCTTCAGTTTTGTTTGAAGTCAGTGGTTTTTGGAAGTCGTAACCGACTGCCGAGAACTTAGCGCCTTCTACTTTAGAAGTAGATTCGAAGTATGTTTTAACTGCGTCAGCGCGAGCTTGAGAAACTTTCTCGTTGATTTCTTTGCCACCTTTAGAGTCGGTGTGACCTTCAACAGTCACTTGGCTTTTTGGGAACTCAGCGATCACGTCTTGAACTTTAGCAAGAACTGGGAAGCTTTTGCCTTTGAGTTGAGCTTTAGCTGTGTCGAACTCGAGGCTGCGAAGGCGGATAACGATCGCTTGGCCTTGACGGTAAACTTCAGCTTCGCTTTTTGTGAACATAGCGCGAGCTTGTTCATATTTTTTGTCCATTGCTTCTTTAGCAGCAAGTGCGGCAGCAGCAGAACCGGCAGCAGCTTCAGTCTTGCTCAATTGTGCCGATGTGTCAGCCAACTGAGATTCCTTAGCAGCGATTTCTTGCTGAGCAGCTACTGAACGAAGAGCAGCTTCTTCAGAAGTTACTTTCTCGCCTGATTTAGCTTTGCCAGTGATCTCTTTTGCAAACTTTGCATCAGCCAAAGCTTTGCCAGACATCTCTTTGATTTTTGCTGTGTCGTGGCGGTTAGCTACGATGTAAGCGTCTGCGTCGACGATGCTTTTCTCAGCAACTTC
>SEDW01000054.1 GCA_004193325.1 Pseudomonadota bacterium
CGAGCAAGGCCGCAGGCAACACGCTGAATGCGAGAATACTGCTAAAACAGCCAGATTCCGTCCGTAGGTTAAAGGCCATACCCACTTCCTTCATCACCATCGAATGCCAGACGAGACTCACAAGCCAAATCGCAAGCGTGGTGCCGAGGACTTTGAGTGGCGCTCTGCTCCCAGGAATTCTAAGAGTAAGCGCACTCCCCGCAGCAATGATGCCGACCGACAAAGCTGAGAAGAGTTCGAGATAAAAGCTCCCCTTCTCAAGCATCTGCCCTGCATCGGCGCGGATCGAATGCATCGCGAGCCCGAATGCGAGGACGACGAGGGCGAAGATCAGCCAGAGGAATAGTGGACGCTGCGAAGGAACAACCGACACCTTTGCTTCGAGATTCTGCGACAGACTTTTAATAAACTGATCATCTCGCATCGCTACCTCCCGATTTCAAAAGCCAGACCCGCATTGCCTTATAAGCCCGATGTGCACTCACTTTGAGTGCGGACTCGCTCATACCCGTCTTCACTGCCGCTTCTTTCACACTAAAACCTTCGAGTTTCAAAAGTTCGACCACTTGCCTCTGTTTGTCCGGAAGATGATGGAGGGCGTCGAGCAAAGAGGCATCAATGTCCTCTTTCGCCGGACCCTCGGAAAAAGTTTCATGATAATCGCGGTCGAGGTCTAACTCCTCGAAACGTTTACCCCTATAGATCTTTCGGAGCTGGTCTGTCAGACGGAATCGGATGATCGCGTGCAGCCAGGGCATAAAGGGCCTTGTGCTGTCGTAGGTATGCCGCGCCTTGTGTATGGCGAGCAAAATATCCTGATTAAGATCATCGACCTGAGCGAGGTCCATGAGCTTTTTGCGAACCAGAGCCTTCACATAGGCACTGATTTCTTTAAGGAGGCGTTCGTAGGCGGAAGAATCTCCAGCCTGAGCCAGCGTCATCATTCGAGCCCAGTTCTGCTCTCTGGTTAAGCCTTTGTTCACTGACAGACTACGCCCCTTATCCTACTGTGCGTGACGACATCTGGATAAAATTAGCCATAGTCAGCACGAAAATCTCAACAATGCAAAGGACGCTGTCGCATAAAAAAAGCAGTTCTCAGAAAATAATGTAACCCACTCCCTGTCAGCTTCGAATAAACTGATGGGATTGATTGAACCGCGAAAGGATAAATACCATGCTGTGGAGCTTCCATCCCATATATATTTTGCGAGTCATTTCTGTCTGCTCTTTACTCGGTCTGACTGGACTGCCAGGAGGCCTTCACGCTGCTGATCTCGGACCTTTGCCCAAGGTCACGCAATCGAATCAGTCCGAGGATTATGTTCTCGATCCTGAGCACTGCTCCATCGCCTTTTCCGTACCGCACCTCGTCATCAGCGAGGTCAAGGGCCGCTTTCAAAAAGTTTCAGGCGATTTTACGCTCAACGATATGGATCTCAAAGCAGGCAAATCCTCGGCGCTGAAAGTAAAGGCGACGATTGATACGGCCAGCATCACGACCGACAACCCAAAGCGTGATGCTCATTTGATGAGCGCCGATTTCTTTGATGCGAAGAAATATCCGGCGATCGTTTTTGAATCGACTTCGATCGACGTGAAAGACGGTGCGATGTTTCTAAACGGCGATTTGACGATCAAAGACGTGAAGAAGAGCGTGAGTCTTGCCCTCGAATACAAGGGCACCGTCATCGCCAACGACAAGAAAAGGGCGGCGTTCAAAGCCTCGACCAAGTTCAATCGAAGAGACTTCAATTTGAAGTGGAGCGACGCTGTTGAGTCCGGCCCGGTTGCTGGCTACGATGTAACGGTCGATCTCGTAATCCAGGGTGTTCGCAAAGTGGATCTCAACTAATCCACTCCAGAATAATCTATGCCTCGGCAGGAAGAAGGTCTCAATGAAAGCAGTGATCCGTCTCTACGCAAAGCTCGTCCTCATGCTCTCCAAAATCTCCTGGTTGCCGCCACTCCTCGCGCGCATTGCGCTCGGCATAATCTTCGCCGAAAGCGGCTGGGGCAAGTTGCATAACATCGATAAGGTCGCAGAGTTTTTCGTTGAACTCCACATTCCAGCGCCCGTGTTTCAAGCTCATCTCGTAGCCTACACCGAACTCTTCGGCGGCATCCTTATCTTGATCGGACTCTTGACGCGCATCGCTTCGATTCCTCTTCTCATCACCATGGTCGTCGCCATTCTCACAGCCAAGATCGAAGAGATCACGCAGGCGAGCGATCTCTTTGCGATGTCGGAGTTTCTTTACATCCTTCTTTTCATCTATTTGATTATCGAGGGTGCCGGCAAGGTTTCGCTGGATTACCTGGGCAAGAAGAAGCTAAATAGCCTTTCGTAATCTCATGGCCTGGGGCCTTCCCTCAAAGGGGGATGGCCCAGCGCTGCTCGAAAGGTTTAGAATGACTGCTCTGAAGCCTCAATTCGCCAGCATGCTCCTCGCCCTCGAACCCGTGTCCGTGCTCTATCACGAAACATTTGTACTCGAGCTTTTAAGCGCTTTTGCAGCTCTCACGCCGCAAAAGACGACTTATGCTGTTAGCGATTTGGAGGCCTTTGGCGCTTATCTGGCGAGGAGTTCGCATGGCGATCGCCAGGATCTTTTAGATTTAATAAATCTTGCGGCGAGACGCGCTGAGGTTGCCCAAGGATTGAAGCCTCGCGACGAGGAAAAGATTATCTTTGACAAGAATCCTCCGCTGCACACAATCCGCCTTCATTCCAATCACGCTTTGATCCGCTCAGAAGCGCCAATCTTCAGTCTATGGGAAGCTGCGGTAAAGCGCCAGGCCGAAGGCGAATTGGGCGAGACCTTTATCCCAAATCAGGCCGAATCGATACTCGTCCATCTTTCGTCGTCGGGATCGGTGGAGCAGCTTTTGATAAGGGCCCCTTTTCTGCCCCTGATCGAGAGACTCAGTCAGGGAGAGAATCTTCAGGCCGCACTCGAGGGCATGGTCTGGGATGATCCGGATATTGAGAAGCAGTTTGTCCGGCTTTTGAACGGGCTTCAATTGAGCGGCGCGCTCATCATTAAAGGCTAATCGTCGAAGAAAAGACCTTAATTTCTTGTCCGTCCAGAGCCCTTCCGCTATAGTCGCTAGCCTTGACGGCTTAAACTAAAGGAAGTCGAATGACCACACCTCCTCCCGCTCCCCGCCGTAAAAAAGGCTGGATGACGCTTAAAGTAACCCGTGTCGAAGACGAAACATGGGACACCAAGACTTTTTACCTCGAAGACTCCGTCGAAAACGGCTGTCCTTTCGATTATATCGCAGGCCAATACCTCACTCTTCGCTTTGACAAGATTGCGGAAAAGGCTGTTGCCCGCTCCTACACCATGTCAAGTTCACCCAATCAGCCCGGATTCTCAGCTCTGACGATCAAGCGCGTCGAGGGCGGATTGGTCAGCAACTGGATGTGTGACAATCTAAAGGTCGGGGACGAAGTGAAGGCTCTCGGGCCTATCGGTAAGTTCTGCTACGACCCGGCGAAGTTCCAGCCCCACCTCATCATGCTTGGTGCCGGCAGTGGAGTGACGCCTTTCGTCAGCATGGTCAGGGAATATGCGGACAAACTTGGGCAAGAGGGAGCGCCTCGCGAGATGACTCTGCTCGTCGCCTACCGTTCCAAACTCGATCTCATTTGCTGGCCGGATCTGGTCGAATTGAATAAGATTCCCGGAGTGAACATCATCACGACACTCACCCGTGAAGATGCGCAAAGTGAAGGCTTTTTGCACGGTCGTCCGGATGATGCGATGTTTAAGAAAGTTCTCGAAGGCACCTATCAGAACTCGAGTTATATGACTTGTGGTCCAGAAGCGATGATGGATCAGTTCGTGGAATTCCTCAAAGCGCAGGATGTTCCCCACGAGCATATCCATCTCGAATCTTTCGGAAACTAAAGGATTGAATCCAATTCGCGATACGAAAGCACAGCTCAAAAAGCTGTGCTTTTTTTTAAGATTTCTTACAGCTTGTTACAAACTGTATGCGAGAGGATGCATTTTACATAAAATTTCGTAATAACCCGCAAAACCTTGTCCCATATGCCTTCAAGAATTATCAATTCACTCGATGAGACTTGCGTTGACGGGCCTTTTTACTTAAAAGGCCAACAGTCGATTACGTCCAAGAGGTAAAAATGAAATTAGTAAGTCTGACTTTCGTACTGAGTGGCCTGATGTTGGGTGGGATTGCGAATGCGCAATCTGAGATCCAAACTAAAGCTGAAGCAGCTATCGTAAAATCTTGCGGCAGTTGCCATGATCAAAGCATGACACCGTCTTTCGTTGACGACAGCGGTGCCATCATCAGCGCCAACGTTGTAGCAAACGCTGCCAAAATTAGCGCTCGCGTTCAAAGCACGACACGTCCTATGCCGCCAAAATCTGCACCAGCATTCATGCAGTTGACTGCTACAGAGAAAACTGACTTGTTGGCATACACAGCGAGCCTCTTGGTCACAACACCAACTGAGCCAACGACACCAACAACAGAAATCGTTCCCCTTTCCAAACTCACAATCGAGCCAGGCTTCAAAATCGAAGTCTTCGGTAAAGTCACTGGCGCTCGTTCGCTGGCTGTTCACTCAAGCGGTATCGTCTTTGTCGGTACAGGCGGATTCTCTGACGTTGACCCACAAGGCCGCGTGAGCGCAATCGTCCCCACGACTACTGGCAACAAGACTGTCGTCATCGCGAAAGGCCTTTCTAACCCGAACGGCGTTGCTTTGAACGGTACTGATCTTTACGTCGCAGAAAGCACTCGCGTTGTTGTTTACAAAAACGCCGTTGCCACAGCAAAAAGCCTCGCAGCTGGTTCAGTTGTTACCGCTAAAGCAACCGTCGTAAAAAGCAGCATCCGCGATCAGTCGAACCACCACTGGAAATACATCGCGATCGGCCCAGACGGCAAACTCTACATTCCAATCGGCGCAGACTGTAACGTTTGTGTTGAAGACGAAGGCGCAAGCATCTACCGCATGAACCTCGATGGTTCGGACTGGGAACTCGTTGCTAAGGGTGTTCGTAACACTGTTGGCCTCACATTCCACCCAGTCACAGGTCAACTCTGGTTCACAGACAACGGTCGTGACTCACTCGGCGACACTCTCCCAGGTGACGAGCTGAACATTCTTACAACTGAAGGCGCCAACTTCGGTTTCCCATCTTGCTTCGCTTCCAACGTAGTTGACCCGACTTTCGGCAAAAACTACACATGTAACGAAAGCACTTGGACAAAGCCAATCCGTGACCTCGCACCACACGTTGCAGCTCTCGGCCTGACTCACTACACAGGTTCTACATTCCCAGCAAAATACACCAACGCGACATTCATCGCTGAGCACGGTTCATGGAACAGCTCGAAGAAAGTCGGCTACCGCCTGATGATCGTCGAAGAAGCTACCAGCACTTCAGGCGTTAAGTCTTACGGCTACCGTCCATTCGTGTCTGGCTTTGCCACTACAACAACTAACTGGGGCCGCCCTGTTGATGTTAAGAACTACATCGACGGCAGCCTTCTTCTCTCTGACGACGCTTCTGGCCTCGTCTACAAAATCAGCCCAACAAAATAATCTGTTGGCCTAGGTCTTGAAAGAGAGCGCCTCCACCCGGGGGCGTTTTTTTTTGTATAATTTTGTCTCCCCCTACCCTTTCCCCCGCAGTACCATGATTAGCGTTGGAAGATAACCATGAAGAGGAGCATTCGAGATGCAAAAGATCAGCCCCTGTCTTTGGTACAATAACAATGCTGAGGAAGCTGCGAAGTTCTACCAAGGCATCTTCAATAATGTGAAGATCCTCGGCACAACCGTCTACGATGAAGCCTCAGCGAAAGGCTCAGGCCAGCCCGTTGGCTCGACTCTCACCGTGGAATTCACCCTCGAAAATCAAACCATTCTCTGTATCAACGGCGGCGATTATTTTAAACACACGCCGAGCCTTTCGTTTTTTGTCTATTGCAAGTCGGAACAAGAAATCGATGAGATGTGGAAAAAACTCTCCGCTGGCGGCAAGACCTACATGGGTCTCGACAAGTATCCCTGGGCTGACAAGTACGGTTGGGCCGCGGATAAGTTTGGTATCCAATGGCAGTTGATGCTGGCCCCGAACAAGGATCGAGTGGTGCCCTCCTTTCTCTTCGTGAACGATATGTTTGGTCGCGGCGAAGAAGCGATCAAGTTTTACAGCGGGATATTCGGGGGCTCTAAGATCGAATCGATGGCAAAAGATCCGGCCAAGGGAACGGTCATGCACGCAGCCTTCACCTTGAATGATCAACCCTTCAATCTGATGGAAGGCGATGGCAAGCACGAGTACAAGCCCACCGAGGCCTTCTCGCTTATGATCAACTGCGATTCGCAGGCGGAGATCGATAAGTACTGGGACGCGCTCGTGGCCGGCGGTGGCGAGCATAGTCAATGCGGTTGGCTCAAAGATAGGTTTGGCTTTTCCTGGCAAGTGGCGCCAGCATTCCTCTCTGAAGTAAAGAAGGATCCCAAGCGCGGTGCGCGGGTGATGGCGGAAGTGATGAAGATGACGAAACTGGATTATGAGAAGTTGAAGAATGCTTGATTGATCAGGATTTGGGCTGGATGACGCAGCCCAGGTCCTTAGCTGGGTAAATGCCCCCAAAAGCTCAAGTTTTTCTCTAGTTTTGCCGATACGTTATTATCTTCGAGTTGTTGCGAGCATCTCCTGCTCACCTAGATGAAACTGATCGACAAAACTGCTGAAAAAGCGAGACATTCCGCTCATGAAAAAAACAATCACGAATCTGACAATTTGTATAATCGGCTCTATTTCCATATTTTCATGTAGCAAAGGATCGAAGACAGACAGAAGTTCAAATCCCATTTCCGAGGCCAATGATTCTTCTGCTTCAGTGCCTATCACCCCATATATTAACTTTGCAGTTATCGTTGATTGTAAAAACAAAGCTGGAAATGATCTCTATAAAAACCTAGACGCAGTGGTAACTACATTTGACTATGTAGATCCCGACTCGAAAAAGATTGTCCGATTCCCTTCCGAGGAAATCGTGATGATAACATCGATATTTACACCTGAGACAGATGCTGCTTATGCATCCCTAATCGGACGAGACTATCCATTAAAATGCGTGAATGGAAACATCGGAGTTGGTATTTTTCTGGTCAACTCCAACGGTAAGGCAAACACCCTAAAACCCTCAGCGACTTTTGAAATCGACTGCGCATCTCTACTATCTCGCTATTCCGCCAAAAGGATTGCTGGATTCTCCTATTTAGCTCGCTTGTCGTGCTCTAATAGCTCAAATGACAATCTGGAAATTGATGCAATCGAAGATTCTACTGTCATTGACACATCACCCATAGGACCTCAGCCCATTCCTGAAAATGGCTGATCCATCTGAACAGCTTTACCCACCAAAAGACCTCAAGGCTTCGAATCAAACACACAGCCCAGGTCCTTCGGATCCGGCACCTCAAACGACCAGGCTGAATAAACAGATCGAAGTTTTCCATCCTAGAGTAAGACTTGAATCCTCGCATCGTAAAAGTCTTTCACTTCCCTCCCGCGCGGACTCTTCGTAAAGACCATGTGGATCGGAGTGCAGAAAAATTTCACAAAATCGAATTCACTCGCCGATTTCCCCATGGATTTTAGGGTCTGTTCGATCTGTTTACGATTATCGAGCACATAGTCCACCCGGCGAGTCTCTAACATGAGGAGCGCTTGTTCCCGGGATTTGACTTCAAAGCCTGACAATTGGTTTTTCTTAGAGCCGGGATAGCCATCGCGATAGCCTCGAACCCACACTCCTGAGCTTTTCCTGAGAAACTTTTCAACCGTATCTATGGGTGTGGCGCGGCGCACCAGTAGGTATTCCCAATCAACGAGCAAGGGGAACGCTGAATTATAGAAGTCCTCACTAAAGGCCTGGCCTCCAGTGATATCCGCTTTCCCACGCAGGACTTCCTGAAGCGAGCGCTTCCAGGGCTGGATCTCTTTTTGAACAGTCACTGAAGCATCGGAGAAGACAGCTTTCATCAGGTCGGGATAAAGGCCCTCACCCTTTTCGTTGATGAAAGTAGGCCAGGTATTGGGCGTGACCCACTTTACAGAAGTGATTTTAGCTTGGGCTTGATGTCCCCAGAGTATCAGCATTAGGCAGACCAGCACGTTAAGCTTCGCCATGCATTCTCCTCGCAAAAAGCCGATCACGTATTAAATGCTCGGATTATTTTCAGGAAACTCCAGAGTATCGTATTTATCCTCGGCCCAGCTGCTTGGATAGAAGGGCTGAGGAAAGCCGTCCTGTTCTTTAATCTGAGAAATACGTTTCTCGACGTCGGCAACTTTCTCCTTAGAAATCCCCGCGCCTCGCTCAAGAAAGAGCGTCTGCGCTGGATAAGCGAGATCTGTCCCCGCATTGCGAATGATATCGAGAATCCTTAGGTTCATGTCTTCAACCACAGCGATGTACTCGTTGTGATTGCTGGCTTTAACGTAGGCAAAGATCTCGATATTGAGACTGCTCGCACCGAAGCTGACGAAGCGCACGCGGGCCGGATCCTTGTAGATCATCGGATGCGAGAGCATCAGTTCTTTGATCTGCATGAGGAGCAGGCGCATCTGATCAGTCGATGCATCCATGCGAATGCCGAGCTGCGAGAGCCAACGGAACTTATCACGCTTTTCAAAGTTTTCGAGCGTCATATGCGAGAACTCAGCGTTTGGAATCGACACCACGGTCCGATCGAGGGTTCTGACCCGGGTGGAACGGAGACCGATGTCCTCCACCGTTCCCATTGTCGTTCCAAATCGTCCAAAATCCCCTACCCGCACTGGCTGATCCATAAGGATGGAGATTCCGCCGAAGAGGTTTTCAATCGTTTTTTGACCCGCAAGAGCGATCGCCACACCGCCGATTCCGAGACCGGCGATGATGGCCGTCACGTCGAAGCCGAGATTTCTCATCAACGAAATCGCACAGAGCACAACGATCAGGACGCTAAGGCCTTTGCGAATCGGCCCTAGCATCGCCGTGGAATTGGTCTTGCCCTGTCGTTCATAACTGAGGCGGCTCAACTCGATGGCGGCAGCAGTGAGCCGCAGCGCGAAGATGCTGAAGGTCAACGTAAGGGTGACGCTCTCGAAGTAGCCGAGCTTTTGCCGGAAACCGAGATCGGTATCGAGAAAGAGAATGGCAAAGCCAAAGACGAAGAGCCCCGTGAAGAGCCGCAGTGGGGTAATAAAGCTCATGAAGATTTCGTCTGGAACCACAAGCTGCAGGCGGCTGACAAGGCGCTTCATGATGTGAAAGAGCACCCAGGATAGGAGCATCGAAGCCAGGACTGATATCGCAATGGCAATCGCGAGGCCGATCCATTGCCAGATTTTGATTCCGAAAAGTTTATGGCCCACGAGCTGAGGCGGAAGTTTGTTTTCAAAACTACTGAGATGAAGGGTTTCCGCGACGTCGGGAATCCTTTCCATAAATTCTGAAGAGAAGCGCCAGCCCTTGCGTGTCTTTTCCGTGCTGAAGCGAAGCATGATAGGAAAACTGTTTGGTGTGGTGAGAATCGTGCCGATCTTTTCCATCTCAGGTTTGACGTCGTCCGAGAGACTTCCGCTGGGATTATTGGATATCAGCGCGAGATCGATGTTTCCCCTTTTGTTAAGGACTTCCATCAGCTCTTCGACAAGCTTTCTCTTGGCGTCAAGATTCAGGCCTTTGGGAAACTCAACATAGTTGAAAGCTTCCTCGACATTTTCATTATTAAGAATTTCAACGAAACGCCGCATCATAAAGCGCGGTGATTCCGAGTTTTCGATCTCTTGCTTATCGGCGTCGGAGGTTGTGGATTTGCCGGAGGAGAATATGCCCTGTGCATAGGCAGAAGAGAACTCTGCGCTCAAGAGCGAAGTGATTAAGAATATTTTAAGAACAGATTTCATAACGTGAGCAAACATCGGACACCTCAGCAAAAGCCCAGTGCCCTGTATAATGATTCGAATTATGGAGAGCAAGTCTGGGCGTAGGATTTTTTGGGAGATGAGTCGAAATTTATGGAACGATGCCCTTGAGACGCCAGAGGCCTGGATCGCTGATCGCTCCTGTCCAGGATTCACCGACTTTTTCTAGAATGGCTGCCTCTGCCGTGTCCAGTCCAACAGGATTCCCACTCAAGAGAGACGCTGCGTCGGACCAGCCAGGATTGTGACCAATGAACAGGAGAGTCTGCACAGTGTCCGCCACTTCGTGACAGCGGTCGAGAACTGTTTCAGGATCAGCCAGATAAAGGATCGATAGGGTTTTGACAGGAACGCCGGTGAAACCGCCACCACGTACCACATCCTCTAAGGTCTCGACCGCACGGGTGGCATCACTCGAGAGGATGAGGTCAGGACTCAGGCCGCGCGCCCGAAGCTCTTGACCCAGGCGGAGTGCCGAACCATGACCCGCTCGCGAGAGGGGACGACCGCGATCGCCTTGTCCCTGAGGTCCACTTGCTTCTGCATCACCGTGCCGCATCAAAATCAATCGTCGCATCGCCTGTCCCATAGTCTAGCCAGCTTTAGGAGCGGCCGATTTTTCTTTGATTTCTCTCAATTTACGAGCTGCAAGTTCGAAGTCAGGATGCTTTTCCACACAGCGCTGGAGGAGCTTGATTGCTTCGGGTGCCTGGTTACGCGCGGCGAGCATGATCGCCTTGTTGTAGAGAGCCGATCGATTATCAGGATCGATCTTTATTACGGTGTTATACACCTTGGTCGCGTCATCATAAAGCTCCGATTCTTTGTAGCAGACGCCGAGCTGATTCAAATAGCTTACGTTTTCGGGCTCCTGCGACAAAGCCGACTTAATGTGACGAGTTGCTTTTTTGAAATCCTTCAAGGCAAAGAACGCCTGACTGATGATGTGATGCAACCTCGGAAACGCGACCTGATTCTCGATCGCGACAGTGAGGAGATCCACCGCGTCCTGATAGCGATTGAGACGGAAGAGGAGTTCCGCCGCTTCCTCGTAA